>NZ_SCND01000012.1:0-40035 GCF_005503585.1 Pseudomonas sp. 2VD | reverse complement strand
CAGCAGCGACGTCGCCCGCGGCCGGGTGCGCGGCATCGACTGTGCGGCGGCCCTGGCGGTACCCGGGGTGGTCGCGGTACTGCATCACCTGAACCGGCCGCCGATGGCGGGCGACGACGAGCCCTACAAGGACGCCGATGCCGCCGAAGGCGAACCCTTCCGCCCGCTGTTCGACGACCGCGTCCTGTACAGCGGCCAGCCCCTTGCCCTGGTCCTGGCACGGAGCCTGGAACTGGCCCGCTACGCGGGCTCGCTGCTGCGCATCGATATCGAGCCCGAGCCGCACCAGACCGACCTGCTGGCCGCCCTCGACCAGGCCCATGAGGCTCCCGCCGAACTGCCCGCCGAGCGCGGCGATTTCTACACCGCCTACCGCGCCGCGCCGATTCGGGTCGAGGCCAGCTACAGCACGCCGATCGAGCACCACAATCCCATGGAACCGCACGCGTCCACGGTCATCGTCCAGCCCGACGGCAGCCTGCTGGTGCACGACAAGACCCAGGGGACGCAGAACAGCCAGGCCTACCTGCAAAAGGTCTTCGGCCTGCCCGCCGACAAGGTAAGGGTCTGTGCCGCCTACGTCGGCGGCGCCTTCGGCTCCGGCCTGCGTCCGCAATACCAGTTGACCCTGGCGGTGATGGCGGCGCTGCAACTGCGGCGGTCGGTGCGCGTAGTGCTGACCCGCCAGCAGATGTTCACCTTCGGCTACCGGCCGCGCACCCTGCAGCGCCTGCAACTGGGCGCCGATGCCGAGGGGCGCCTGCTTGCGCTGGGCCACCAGGCGACAGCGCAGACCTCGCGCTTCGAAGACTTCACCGAGCACGTGGTGGAGTGGAGCGGCATGCTCTATCGCTGCGAGAACCTTTCCCTGGCCTACCGTCTGGTGCCGCTGGACGTCTATACCCCGCTGGACATGCGCGCCCCCGGCGCGGCGCTGGGACTGATCGGGCTGGAATGCGCGATGGACGAACTGGCGGTGCGGCTCGGCATGGACCCCATCGCGCTGCGCCGGTTCAACTTCGCCGAGCGCAACGGCAACGAGGACAAGCCGTACTCCAGCAAGGCGCTGCTGGCCTGCTACGAGGAGGGCGCCCGGCGCTTCGGTTGGCAGGCCCGCGACCCACGGCCACGGAGCATGAGCGAAGGGCGCCAGTTGCTCGGCTGGGGCATGGCCGGCGGCGTCTGGGAGGCCATGCAGAGCAAGGCCAGCGCGAGGGCGCGGCTGGAGGCGGACGGCCTGCTGCGGGTGGCCAGCGCGACCACGGATATCGGCACCGGCACCTACACGGTGATGACCCAGATCGCCGCCGACGCCGCTGGCATGGCGCCGGAAGAGGTGCGCTTCCAGCTTGGCGACAGTGCGTTGCCCAAGGCTCCATTGCAGGGCGGCTCGTTCACCGTCTCGTCGGTCGGTTCCGCCGTCCGCCTGGCCTGCCTGCGCCTGCGCCAGGCCCTGGTCGCCCATGCCAGGGCCCGCCATCCGGAGCTGGCCGGCGCCGCCGAAGAGCGCTTCCGCATATGCCGTGGCCATCTGGAAGCGGGCGATACGCGATACGCCCTGGCCGACCTGCTGCAAGGGCTGCCGGAAGACGCGTTGCAGGTGGAGGTGGAAGCTGAACCCTCGGCGCGGCGCAAAGGCTACGCCACCGCGACCCATTCGGCGGTATTCGTCGAGGTGCGGATCGATGAAGCCCTCGGTACCCTGCGTGTGAGCCGGGTGGTCAGCGCGGTCGCGGCGGGGCGGGTGATCAACCCGAAGACCGCTCGCAGCCAGATACTCGGCGGGGTGGTCTGGGGCCTGGGCATGGCCTTGCAGGAGGAAACCCAGGTCGACCATGCGC
The DNA here is from genome assembly GCF_005503585.1 of Pseudomonas sp. 2VD. Lineage (NCBI taxonomy): Bacteria > Pseudomonadati > Pseudomonadota > Gammaproteobacteria > Pseudomonadales > Pseudomonadaceae > Pseudomonas > Pseudomonas sp. 2VD. The sequence continues at coordinate 38,194 of NZ_SCND01000012.1, read as the reverse complement.
TGGGCCGCTGCATGAACCACAACCTCGCCGAGTACCACATCCCGGTTAACGCCGATATTGGCGATATCGAGGTGATCTTCGTCGACGAACCCGACGATATCGTTAACGAACTGGGCTCCAAGGGCGTCGGCGAAATAGGCATCGTCGGCGTCGCCGCCGCAGTGGCGAATGCCGTGTACCACGCCACCGGCCGCCGCCTGCGCGACTTCCCGCTGACCGTCGACAAGTTGCTCGGCTGAGCCCGGCAGCCTGCGCAAGCGGCTTGGCGGCCACCCGCCGGGTCGCCGGGCTTGACTCTCCCCCAAGGGGAAGATCGCAGGCCCCGCTCGCCACCCGCAACGGAGTCGAACACGACATGCCGCCGACAGCCTCGGTGGCGCCCTCGCCGAGCGCTACCGCTATGCCGGTCCAGGCGCACTTGTTGCATCGCGGCCACGCCGAAGCGGACCTGCCCGGCGCCCATTGGGCCATCGCCTGGGCCGAGCGTCCGGCCTGTGGTTGCAAGCGTTCGAGGGCAGCCTGGCGGGCGCGAGGACCGTGTGGGTTCGAAGACCGGCGTTCCGCGTAGCGAGCGGTTTTCGCCTGGAAGCACGGTTGCGGGAAAAGTTCCGCTGGAAACCCTCCGACTTGCAGAACACGAGGCGCCCCGCATTCCTTAGCACTGCGCTTGATCGCGGCGAAAAGACCCACGGAAAATCACCGGGTCGTTCAGTCTTTGCCAAAGGAAATCAGTATGAAGAACGCAATGGCCCTGACCCTGGCCGGCCTGCTGGCCGCTCCTTCCCTCGGCTTCGCCGCCGCGCCGGACGCAGTGATGGTCTTCGCCCGCCAGGGCGACAAGGGCAGCGTATCCGTCGGCGACAAGCACTTCCGCACCCAGGCCTTCAAGGTCCGCCTGGTGAATGCGGCGAAGAGCGAGATCAGCCTGAAGAACAGCTGCCTGGTGGCGCAGTCCGCCGCCGGCCAGTCCTTCAGGCTGGATACCGTGGACGAGGAACTCACCACCGAGACCCTCAAGCCGGGGGCCACCGTCGAAGGCGAGGCGATCTTCGCCTCCGAGGACGACGCGGTGTACGGCGCATCGCTGGTCAGGCTGAGCGACCGGTGCAAGTAGGCGACTAGCCGTTGCGCAGCGAAAGCCGCAGGGCAGCCTCGGCGGCTTTCGGGTGCGAGGAAACGGCTTTCGAAGGTTTCGGCGCGAATCTGAAATCATTCAGGGCGCGTTTCCGGCGCTTCTGGTTGCCTGGGCTGGGGGCCGAATTCCAGTTTCCAGATGCCCGGGGCTAGGGGAGGGTAGACATCGCTCCAGGCTGCGCCCGAGCGAGGCGCTCGACCCACAAGGCACGCCCGGCCTCCTCTCCCGCGTGCGGGAGAGGGTTGGGGCGAGGGCCTGTAGCACAATACCCGCCAACACCAGATTCCAAATTCGAATCCGCACCACTCAAGCCGCGACTATTGCGGTTAAGCAGTGGGGGAGGTTGTGGTTCTGCGGGGGGCAGCAATAGATGCGCCGAGCGTGCGGGAGAGGGGATAGGACAGGCTTCCAGTTTCAAAGCATTTCTCGATGCAATAGACTTCTCGCTGTTTACCTGCACACTCAAACAGCTAGCGTTGCAGAATGTGCCCCTTAATTACCCGTCTATTCAGAACTGCAGCAATGCCCTGATAATAATCCCTCAGTTCTGGGTCTCTATCCAAATCTGTATGCTGGAAATGCTCAGCCACTAGCATGTCCGCTATTTCTCTATTTAGATTTTTCTGCCCTGTAACCTCGCGAAAGCATTCACAAAATATCCCGTACAAGAATTTAGCCCACAATTTACCATAGCAGTCACGTTCAGCCACGACTCTTTCCTGGCCATTATACTGAAACTTGTCGACTCTTCCATTCTTGATTGTACCAATCAGCTTTTTAAAAGCTTCTTTTTTAACCCTGAACCGGTTGGCGTCGCTAATGTCGACATACCCCCAGAATTTCTCACGATGTATCCCTTGTACTCTCTTGAGTGAGCAAAGTACATCAACAAATATAAGCCTGTTGAAGTCAAGTGAAAAATTACGACATTTGTCTCTAATCGCCTCTGCGGTATCAGTATTAATACCTTTTGTAGAAATTCTTTCAAGCTTGGAAATTATAGCTTCTGCCCTCCAGGCATCGTTCTCCCAACTATAGCCATAGGTATAAATAACACAAGGGTGATCTATTAGGCAGAGACGATGGTGATCGTGATCGCGATCCATGGCTACTATAGTATTTTTGACCTTTGATGCGGCAACATCTTGAGCATGCGGCAACAGGTTATCCTTTGATCCTAAAGGCCTAATTTCGTAACTAAATTTTGGTAGAAATCGTGAAAAGAAGCCTTTCCAGAATACTGCATCGATTGAGTGGCTGCTTTGTTTTTTTTCTTTATCGAATTCACCGCCCTCAGTGTATATCACGAAATTTACGCCCAAAAAAGCAGGCAGGTTTGATCGTCCCGATAAAGTTCTTTTAAATGTCATTTTACGCAACGATCCATGTGGATTAAACGATCTTGGTCAGGTCCGACTATATCAGGGGAGTGGGTGGCGAACACAATTTGGGCAGCAGGGTTAAGGTTTTTAATGTTTTTAGCCAGGCTTTCCTGCCAAGCTACGTGAAGTGAAATTTCTGGTTCGTCGGCCATGTAAATAAAGTTTTGCCCTTCCTGTAAGAGAGCTTCACCAAGAATAACAATGATCTGCTTTTCTCCAGACGAAAGCTGGGAGGGTCTCAAAGTCTTTCCAGAGTCAGTCTTAATTACTAGTTCATTGCGCTCATTGATCGATATGATTTTCTTGAGTAGCAGTCTATTGAGTATTTCCAAAAAAAGATCTCGTGACGAAACGATACTGTTCTTTTCTTTGGTAATACCTTCCCAGAAATCCACAGTGCTCTCAATGCGATGAAGGGAGAAAAGGGCCATGAAATCGGCTGGCTTAAGATCATTACTTTTTCCCCACCGACCACGGAGGTCTTCTAGCATGCCAAAGTGCCCATCAAGCTTCTTTTGGTAACTTCTTTTGTCGAGCTTGAATTCAGAAAAAATCTGCAATAATGCCTGTTTCTCACTGTCAACCTTTTTCTGCCCCGGGAGAGCCGCAAGCTTGTCATTTTCTTTAACTAGCAAAGAGAGAAATACATGCTCTTGAAAGCGCTCATGTAACGCGTTTACCTGCTTACTCAAAGAGGAGAGATATCTGACTAACCTATTCGAGAAATCGTCCAGTCTCAAATCGACTGGATCACTCCCCCCTGGGCCTTTAAGCGAAGCAGCTCGCTGCACAGATAACCAAGTCAGAGAAACCATTTCAGATAGATGTTTCACAAGAGTGCGGCTGGCAGCTGTATTGCCTGCCAGTTGGGCTCGAATAAAGAACGAGCTTTTGCTTGCGGTATCATAACCATCCACATCACTCAAAACATACGTATACGGCCTTTCAGTAGATGACTCGACAAGCTTGTAGTCACAGTGAAAAAAAGGAACACTGAGATTTTTCACTGCTTCAATGTATGGTTTACGCTTCGAGCGAGGATCTTTAAGGTTTATACGAACCGACTCGAAATCCAGCTCCGACAAGTAGTCCCGATCAGCACGAAGGACTCCAGAAATTATTTTCAGAGTGGTGGATTTGCCAGAGCCGTTTGGGCCGATTAAGAAATTCAAATCCTCGCTTGTCTTGAAAGAAACTTCGTGATTTCCCCAAAAACCCTTAATGGTTACACTTTCAATGAGATTCATAGTATCCTACTTTCATCAGGTTCGTTTAATATTATAATGATGGCGAAGCAACCACCCTAACGCATTACCCTACTGCTATGCAGATTCTGACGAAGGCGCCGCGGTCCTCTCTCTGCTTTATTCATCTCCTCTCTAATTGGCTGCTGCAGTATGGCGGTTAAGAATAGTTATGTCTGAAGGATGGAATGTAGATCGCAAACCTCTGAAGTTGGCCGCTAAGAACGGATGACTAAAGATCGAGTCCTGCACTTTCGATTATCCCTAATGGTCCTCTCGTCTGGAGGTGAAATCCGGACATTCTTTGCGAAAGCCCTGTCCATATTTAGTGCGCCCCGTTCTTCGAACTCCTCTGGGGAACTATAGAAAAAAGCTTGCCTGTGTTATCAAGGATGCCTCCCGAAAAGTTCCTCTTGAAAATCGCCGATGGTTCTTGATTAACAGACTTTTGAGAAGTTTTAGTCTGAAAGCAATTGCCGCTCAGGAAGCCAGTAATCTGAGTGCGGCTCAAGGCGAACGTAGGTATGTCACTCGTTATGATACAAACATTTGTCCGATGTGCTGGCACTCTTCCGGGATTATAGTAGACAGCATCGAGTATTTTTTGAAATACAGCATTCTACCCATGGTGGTACCTCCGACATGCTCAGTATTGAAGCGAGCGCCTGCTATGGCCGTTTCCCGCCACACCCCATCGGTGCATTCCCAAGTGCAGATCCTCACCCATTCCTCCCCAACCTATACCCACTGACCGCCTCGTAAACCGCCTTCCGCAACCGGTTGATCCCGCCGATCGGCCGATGCTCCGGCAGCGCGTGCCAGGGGTTGAACGAAAGGTTGTCACAGAACAGGTTCTGTTCCCGGCTATCAAAATCCTGAGCTGGCACAATGATGTCGGCTATGGTAGCGAAGGGCGCGTCCGACTCCTTCCATTCGACGCTGGTGTCTTCGATGGGCATGTACTTGGCCGGGTCCTGGCGCTGCACCTGGAAGGCGTAGCAGGCGGGGGTGCGGTCGATGGACAGTTGCTGGTACAGGGCGGCGCGGAGGAAGTTGGGCAGGTCCTGGTTCTGTTTCGGTAGCTGGTAGGCCGGGCACTTCTCCGGGGCGGGGACGACGCGGAACTTGATGTTGTGTTCGCCCAGCTTGTACGGCGAGATGCCGTTGTAGCCGGCGTGCAGCGGGCTGTCCGGGGCGGGGGCGAGGGTGCGCAGGGCGATCAGCAGGTGGCGCAGTTCCCAGCTGGTGGGGTTCCAGTTGGGGAAGAAGGCCAGGGCTTTCTTGCCGTCGGCCTGGGCGGCGAAGTTCTGCCGGTATTCGGCGATGTCGCGGATGAAGAACACCGGCTGGTTGAACATGACGAAGTCCTGCTCGCCGTCATGGCCGCGGCCGGGCAGGAGTTTTTCGCCAGGCACGTCGAGCAGCTTGATGGCCATGCCGCGCGCGTCGTTCTTGCTGTCGAACTGCGGGTAGGCGTTGCCGTTGGAGAAGCGCACCCAGGCGTTCCAGCTCTTGCCCGCTTCGGCGAACACGCCGCGACGCAGGGTCGGGTCGAGGTCGGCGCGTACCTTGAACTCGGCCTTCACGCAGCCGTGGGCCTTGGCGTGGGCATCGCGCAGGACGCGGGTGTTGTCGCGGTGCTGTTCGACCACGCGGATGGCGTCCTGGATGATCGCCTGGGTGAGGCGGGCTTCGTCCGGGGCGATCTGCTCTTCCGCGGACACCGGGCCGGAGAATTTCCAGGCGTAGTAGAGGCTGCCGATGGCCCAGCCGCCGAGGCCGACGGCCAGCAGCAGGAGGAGCAGGCGGCCGAGCCATTTGCCGAGGAACAGCCAGGCGTGGGTGAGGAGTGCGCGCATGGAGTGGGTGTCCTTGGTGGTGTGCGTTGGCTGTGGGCTTTTATTCTTCTTGGGCGGGGAGTGCGCCACGATTGCTTCTCCCCGTCCTCTGGCTAGGCATCCCCCCTGAAGGGAGAGGGGCTCCTCGGGATGGAGAGGGGCGGCGGCGCCATGCCTCGCGCTTCTCCATTTCCCAGGTTCAGCGTTGCGCGGTCCGTTGCTCCGGCGCCGGGCATTTCGGGCCGGGCGTCCAGGGTGGGGTCTGGGCCGGGACCAGGCGGCGCTCGAACTCGGGGTTGCCGAGCACCTTCAGGTATTCCACCAGCGCCCAGCGTTCTTCCGGGCTGAGGGCGCGGCCGATCACGCCGTTCTGCCGGCAGCCGTCGCGGAATTCGTGGCCGCTGTTGCGGTTGCCGGTGAGACGGGTGTCGAGGAGGAAGCCGCCGGGGAATTTCTCGGTGCGGAATCCAACGAATTTCGGATCGAATTCGAAGGTGCCGACGTAGAACTGCGGCGAGCGTTCGGCGGCCGGGGAGAGCAGCTGGAACAGGTTGGGCACCGAGCCGTTGTGCAGGAACGGCGGGGTCGCCCAGACGCCGTCCAGCGGGCGGGCCTTGTAGGCGCGCAGTTCCTGTACGCCGATCGGTAGGTCGAAGCCGTTCATGGTCTTCTGCTGTTCCGGCGGGATGCCGGCGTCCCGGTAGGCGCGCTGCTCGACGAAGGCGGTGATGTAGGCCAGGCCCTTGGCCGAGGACAGTTGCGAGAGGTCGAGTTGCTGCGGATCGGCGCCGATCAGCTGGACGTTCATCCGCGCCAGTTCGTCGACGCTCCAGCCGAGCTTGCGCAGGTCGTAGCGGTGGTCGGCGATGTTGTCGGCGGTGGTCGGGTCGGTGCCGATCACCTCGGTCGGCACCATGTGCATGCGCCACTCGGGATTGCGTCCGGGGGCGGCGTATTCCGCCGGTTGCACCTTGGGCGCATGGCAGAAGGCGCAGTTGGCTTCGAACAGGGCGCGGCCCTGGGAGGCGCGTTGCAGGTCGATGCGGCCGAAGAGGTCTTCCGGCCAGGTCGGCGGTTTCAGCTGTTGCAGGGTTTCTTCCAGGGCGTGCAGGTCGTGCAGGCGTACGCTGGAGGCGTAGCGCTGCTCGCCCCGCAGCGGCTGGCCGTGCTCGTCGAAGATCTGCAGGCGCGCGCCGACGCCGAGGGCCTCGCCGATGTTGCGCGCCATCGGCTGCATGGCCGAGCCGTTCCATTGCACCCAGTCGAATTTCCAGATGTCCCAGACCTGCGGATAGCTCACCGGGGCGTTGGCGACGCGGTAGTTGCTCGGGTCGATGGCATCGCCGAAGACGCTGTTGGCGATGCGCCCGAAGGCGTCGGTGCGGCCGGGGCCTTCCTCGGTGGGGTAGAGGTGGCGGCGGGTGTCGTTCCAGGCGGTGCGCAGGAGGGTGTCGAGTACGGCCTTGAAGTCGGCGCGCAGTTGCGACTTGTCCTGTTCGTAGCGTTCGCCGAGGACTTTCCTGGCGAAGCGGTTGAACTTGAACGGGTTGTAGTAGGTGGCGGCCATGCTCGCGCCGAGCGCCTGGCCGAAGGCGCCGCCGCGCAGGGTCGGCACGGTGGCGGCGATGGAGTGCATGGCGGCGCCGCCGTCGATGCGCAGCGACTTGCCCTGGTAGCGCAGTTCGCCGGTGTGGCAGGCGGCGCAGGTGATGTCCAGGTAGCGGGTGCCGGTCTTCTCGTCGCGGTGCTGGCTGAAGCCCACCGGCAGGTTGCCGGGGTTGAGGTCGCTGGCCTTCTGCTGCGGATCGACGAGGAAGCCGAAGCGGGCGAGGTATTCGGGGGCGGCGAAGGGTTCTTCGGAGAAGGGCAGTTCGAGGGCGGTGAACCAGTCGTAGTGCAGGCCCTTCACCAGGGTGCCCTGGGGCGTGTAGTAGAAGCGCTGGCGGGCCTCGTCCTTCCATTGCGGCAGGTAGCGTACCTCGCTCGGCGCCTGGTAGTGGGGCAGGTTGGGATTGGCGACGTAGTAGACCACCACCCCGACGACCGCCAGCACGATCACGCCGACAACCAGCAGAGCCTTTTTCACGGTGCGCATCAGGAACGTCCTTGTAGGCCTTTTTTGGGCACCGTTATGCCAAGGCGTTGGCATATTGGCAAGCTGCTATCAGCTTTTTTGACAAGGTTTTCTTGACAGCGAACGGGTGAAACGTTTGCGCAGGCCTCGCCTGGCGATGTTGGCGACGAAAGCTCGGTATTTCACCGGAGAAAGGTGGACGCCGGAGCGTCGTGGAACGGCAGGGCGAGGCGCCGGTGGCCTGCCGGTCAGAGACCGGAGAAGGCCAGCCAGGCGATGATTGCGGCGTAGAGCATCCAGGTGGGATCGGTACGGCGGTCGAGCAGGGCTTTCATTTCTTCGCCTCCGCGCTCCAGAAGCCCTGGGCGTTGCGGAAGGGCTGGCGGGCCAGTTGTTCCAGACGGGTGATGCCGTCGGCGCGCATGGCATTGATCAGGGCCGAGAAGGATTTGGCGGAGTAGCTCATGGTGTCGTCTCCAGTTCCGTTCTGGTTATTCGGGGATCTGGCGACTATGTAAACATCGGCGTTGGCGAATGAAAAATGGATAGTCTCACTAGCCACTATCGATGGAATTGATTGATAGGCGAGAACATCTCCCCGCCGCAGGGCGGGGCGATGCGGATCATTCCGGGTTGAACAGGATCACCGCCGCGCGCAGCTTGCTGCGGCCGAAGCGGCTCATCTTGTCGAACTCGGCGTGGCTTACCGGGATGTGCTGGCAGTCCAGCGGCTGGCGGTGCTGGCTGTGGTCGACGTCGGGATCGTGGAGGTAGACGAAGTCCTCGTCGTAGTGGGTGACCAGCACCCAGTGCGGGGCCTTGGAGCGGGTCAGGCGGTAGCTGCTGATCAGCACCAGCGGCTGGCCGCCCCGGGCCAGCTGGCGCGGGATGTCGAGCCTGGCCGAGCGCTTCTGCTCGACGCCCGAGGCGTCCAGTTCCTCGCAGAAGTCCTCGTGGACCAGGCGCATCACCGCCTTCTTGTCTTCGTTGCGTACGCCGTCGAGGAACAGCGGGCCGCTGGCGGACAGCACCAGCTTGACCCGGAAGCCGCGCCGCCAGGCGGCCAGCGCCAGGCCCTGGGGGCTACAGCCGCCGTGCCCGGCGGTCATGTAGATGGTGGTCGCCTCGCGCCACAGGCGCAGTTCCTCGCGGCGGGTCAACTGGCGCTCCGGTTGCAGCGCGCCCATGGCCATCAGCAGGCAGGCCGGGCCGCAGGTGAAATCGGTGGTCTGCCGGTAGAAGGGCACGTGGCGGCGCTGGTCGTGGCCGGGGTTGCGGATGCGTTTCTCGAAGCGCAGCGCTTCGCTGTGGTCCTCGTAGTAGTCGCGCACGGTGGCGAAGGGACGGTAGCCGTTGCGCTCGTAGAGGGCGATGGCGCCACGGTTGTCCGGGCGCACTTCCAGGCGCATGTAGGCGCGGTCGTTGTCCCGCGCGGCCTGCTCGGCGGCTTCCAGCAGCTTCTGGCCGAGGCCGATGCCGCGGGCGCGCGGGTCGATGGCGATGGAGTAGAGGCGGGCCAGCGAGGTGCCTTCGTGGAACAGCACCAGGGCGTAGCCGAGCACGCCGCCGTCGCCCTCGGCTACCGTCAGGCTGGCGTGGGCGCGGGTGAGCATCCACTGGAAGTTGCGGCGGGACAGGCGATCGTAGTCGAAGCAGCGGTTTTCCAGCTCGACCAGGGCGGACAGGTCGTCCGCGCCGGCCGGGCGGAGGGTCAGGTTCATAGCGGTCTCCACGGCCGCGGGCGGGAACTTCCGCGCGGGCGTGCTGTAATGGGTGCTGTACGCTTCGGTTTGCTGGCAGGCGCCATAGAGCGGTTTCGCAAGGGATTCCCGCCGAGTATTGGCCGGGATGCGTGCGCCGGCAAGCCGGTTCCGAATGCGCCGTGGTTTCGCTGTCCCCCCGGGAGGTGTCGTGAGCAAGCTGTTCATCATCGTGGAACGCAAGGAAGACTGGACGTCCTATTATCCCAGCGAGGATGTGGTCACCGCCCAGGAATACCTGGAACTGCCCATCGACGACGACACTGGCAAGCGGGTCCAGGTGATCAACCTGTGCCGGCACTACAAGTACCTGCGCCATGGCTACTACTGCTCGCTGCTCGCCGAGGCGCGCGGGCACAAGGTGATCCCCTCGGTGCGGACCATCAGCGAGCTGGCCAGGAAGTCGCTGTACAGCCTGGTCCTGGAGGACCTCGACCGCACCCTGGACAAGGCCCTGGCCGCGCACCCCTACGGCAGCACCGATGGTTTCACCCTGACCCTGTATTTCGGCCGTACCGACATCGAGCCGTTGCAGGACCTGGCGCGACAGTTGTTCGAGGCGTTTCCCTGCCCGTTGCTGCTGGTGGAGTTCAAGCGCAACCGCACCTGGCACATCGAGGGCATCAAGCCCGGCGCCATCCACAAGCTGCGCGAGGATCAGGAGGACCTCTTCGCCAACGCCCTGGACAACTTCAGCCGGCAGATCTGGCGCAAGCCGCGTTCGCGCAAGCCGTTCCGCTACGACCTGGCGATCCTCCACGACCCCGGCGAGGCGTTCCCGCCGTCCGATGCCAAAGCGCTGAAGAACTTCGTGCGGGTCGGCCGCAGCCTCGGCATCGACGTCGACCTGATCGAGCGCAAGGACTATTCGCGGATCGCCGAGTACGACGCGCTGTTCATCCGCGAGACCACCAATGTCGCCGACCACACCTACCGTTTCGCCAAGAAGGCCGAGAGCGAAGGGTTGGTGGTGATGGACGACCCGGTGTCGATCCTGCGCTGCACCAACAAGGTGTACCTGGCCGACCTGCTGCGCAGCCACAAGCTGGGCATGCCGGCCACGGAGATTCTCTACAAGGAGAACCCGCAGGAACTGGAGAAGGTCGGCGAGCGCCTGGGCTTCCCGCTGGTGCTGAAGATTCCCGACGGCAGCTTCTCGCGCGGGGTGATCAAGGTGGAGGACCAGGAGCAGTTGCTGGCGGCCAGCGCCGAGCTGTTCGAGCGCTCGGTGCTGATCCTTGCCCAGGAGTTCTTCTATACCGAGTACGACTGGCGTATCGGCGTGCTCAACCGCAAGCCGATCTTCGCCTGCCAGTACTTTATGTCCAAGGGCCACTGGCAGATCTACGACCACAGCCCGGACGCCGAGGAGGTCAGCGGCGATTTCCGCACCATGCCCGTGCACGAGGCGCCGCGCAAGGTGGTGGAGCTGGCGGTGAAGACCGCCAACCTGATCGGCGACGGCCTTTACGGGGTGGACCTGAAGCAGGCCGGCGACAAGGTGGTGGTGATCGAGGTGAACGACAACCCGAACATCGACTGCGGGGTGGAAGATGTCTACCTCGGCGACGACCTCTACAAGCTGGTCCTGGAGGAGTTCGTCCGGCGCCTGGAAGTCAAGCGTCGCGGCTACGACTGATAAGACGATTTCGGCATTGGCGATATAAACAAAGATTCACTTTCGTGCGTCAAAAAATTGCTAGATTTTCCTTTCAGAGCGCCAACATGCCGTTTTTATGACGGTTCAAAGAATTGGCGCCGCAAAGGAGCACACATGTTAGATGCATCGAACCTCCGCCGTCTGCTGGTGGTGGACCCGTGCGACGATTGCCGGCGCCTGTTGCCGGGCCTTCGCGAGGCGGGTTGGGCAGTGGACAGCTGCGCGCTGGAAACGGCGCGCGAACGCGCTTGCGACGTCGGCCTGCTGCGCCTGCGGCCGTTCCACCTGGAGCGGCCGGAGACGGTGAAGGACCTGATCAGCCGCAGCGGCACCGAGTGGATCGCCGTGCTCAGCCCGGACACCTTGCCGCTGAATGGCGTCGGCGATTTCGTCTGCGAATGGTTCTTCGACTTCCATACCTTGCCGTTCGACATGGCGCGGGTGCAGGTGACCCTCGGCCGCGCCTTTGGCATGGCCCGCCTGCGCGGGCGCGGCACGGTGCCCGGCGATGCCGAGGGCGAGCACGAACTGCTCGGCGAGAGCCTGGCCGTACGCGACCTGCGCCGGCTGCTGGCGAAGCTGGCGCCGACCGACTCGCCGGTACTGATCCGGGGCGAGAGCGGCACCGGCAAGGAACTGGTCGCGCGTACCCTGCACCGGCAGTCGCGGCGCGTGGACAAGCCGTTCGTCGCGATCAACTGCGGGGCGATTCCCGAGCACCTGATCCAGTCCGAGCTGTTCGGCCACGAGAAGGGCGCCTTCACCGGCGCGCACCAGCGCAAGGTCGGACGGATCGAGGCGGCCGACGGCGGCACTCTGTTCCTCGACGAGATCGGCGACCTGCCGCTGGAGTTGCAGGCCAACCTGTTGCGCTTTCTCCAGGAACAGCAGATCGAGCGGGTCGGCGGTAACCGGCCGGTCGAGGTGGACGTGCGGGTGCTGGCGGCGACCCATGTCGACCTGGAGGCGGCGATCGACGCCGGGACGTTCCGCGAGGACCTCTACTACCGGCTCAATGTCCTGCAGGTCGGCACCGCGCCGTTGCGCGAACGGAGCGAGGACCTGCCGCTGCTGGCCAATCATTTCTCCCGGCTCTACAGCCTGGAGACCGGCCGCCGCCCGCGCCGCTTCAGCGAGGACGCGCTGGCGGCGATGGCGATGCACGCCTGGCCGGGCAATGTCCGCGAACTGGCCAACCGGGTGCGTCGCGGGTTGGTCCTGGCGGAGGGGCGGCAGATCGAGGCCCAGGACCTCGGCCTGGAGTGCGCGCGCGGCGACGGCCCGCCGTTGTCCAGCCTGGAGGTCTACAAGCTCTGCGCCGAGCGCCAGGCGATGTGCGACGCGCTGGCCCGTTACGGCGACAACCTCAGCGTGGCCGCGCGGATGCTCGGGGTGTCGCGGCCGACCTTCTACCGCCTGTTGCACAAGCACCGGTTGCGCTGAGCGGCCGGCGGGAGATCTGCCGGCCAAGCAAAATATCCTGCGTTTCCCAGCCGTAGCGAACTAGAATCCAACCGATCCCGACCGGTTCGCGACAGTTGCTCATGGCGATTGACAGAATCTGTCAGATCGACGCATATTCACCTAACGCAAACGTTTGCGTCTGGATAATCTCCTGGAAAAGCCTCAATACAACGATAAGAAAAGCTGGAGGATACACCATGAAGCGGGTCGCTTCCCGGCGCCTGTTGGCTGCCGTTGTGCTGACTGCCTGTTCCTCGTTCCTGCCCCTGTCCGCCGTCCACGCGGAAACTCCCGAGAAGCCCAGGATCGCGCTGGTGATGAAGTCGCTGGCGAACGAGTTCTTCCTGACCATGGAGGACGGCGCCAAGGCCTACCAGAAGGAGCATGCCGACCGGTTCGAACTGGTTTCCAACGGCATCAAGGACGAGACCGATACCTCCAGCCAGATCCGCATCGTCGAGCAGATGATCGTTTCCGGGGTCGACGCACTGGTGATCGCGCCGGCCGATTCCAAGGCGCTGGTGCCGGTGGTGAAGAAAGCGCTGGATGCCGGCATCGTGGTGGTCAACATCGACAACCGCTTCGACCCGCAGGTGCTGCAGGCGAAGAAGATCGGCGTGCCCTTCGTCGGGCCCGACAACCGCAAGGGTGCGCGGCTGGTCGGCGAGTACCTGGCGAAGCGACTGAAGGCCGGCGACGAGGTCGGCATCATCGAAGGAGTCTCCACGACCACCAATGCCCAGCAGCGCACCGCCGGCTTCAGGGATGCGATGGACGCGGCGGGGATGAAGATCGTCTCCTTGCAGTCGGGCAACTGGGAAATCGAGAAGGGCAACGCGGTGGCTTCGGCGATGCTCAACGAGCATCCGGACCTCAAGGCGCTGCTCGCCGGCAACGACAGCATGGCCCTCGGCGCGGTATCGGCGGTGCGCGCGGCGGGCCGCGCCGGGCAGGTGAAGGTGGTCGGCTACGACAATATCCAGGCGATCAAGCCGATGCTCAAGGATGGCCGGGTGCTGGCCACTGCCGACCAGTTCGCCGCGAAGCAGGCGGTGTTCGGTATCCAGACCGCGCTCAAGCTGCTCGCCGGACAAACCCCGGAACATGAGAAGGACGGCGTGGTCGAGACGCCTGTCGAGTTGGTGACCGCGCCCTGAGCCGTCCGATGGAGCCTTCCCATGTCTAGCGACGCATTGCCGCTGCTGAGCATCCGCGGGGTCGGCAAGACCTACGCGCAGCCGGTGCTGGCGGAGATCGACCTGCAACTGTTCGGCGGCGAGGTGCTGGCCCTGACCGGTGAGAACGGCGCCGGCAAGAGCACCTTGTCGAAGATCGTCGGCGGCCTGGAGCGTCCCGGCGCCGGCAGCCTGGAACTCCTCGGCCGGCCCTACGCCCCCGCTAGCCGCCGCGAGGCCGAGGCGGTGGGCGTGCGCATGGTGATGCAGGAACTGAACCTGCTGCCGACCCTGTCGGTGGCGGAGAACCTGTTCCTCCACGACCTGCCCCGGCGCGCCGGCTGGATCGACCGTCGGCGCCTGCGCGCGGCGGCCCGCGAGGCGATGGCCCAGGTCGGCCTGGAGGCGATCGATCCCGACACGCTGGTCGGCGACCTCGGCATCGGCCACCAGCAGATGGTCGAGATCGCCCGCAACCTGATCGGCGACTGCCGCTTGCTGATCCTCGACGAACCCACGGCGATGCTTACCGCGCGCGAGGTGGACATGCTCTTCGAGCAGGTCGAGCGGCTGCGCGAACGCGGCGTGGCGATCGTCTACATCTCCCATCGCCTGGAAGAGCTGGCGCGGATTTCGCAGCGCATCGCGGTGTTGCGCGATGGCCGCCTGGTCTGCGTCGAGCCGATCGAGCGCTACGACGCCGACCAACTGGTGACCCTGATGGTCGGCCGCGACCTGGGCGAGCGCTTCGACCTGGGCCCACGGCAGACCGGTGCGCCGCTGCTGCGGGTGGAGCGGTTGAGCCGGCGCGGCAAGGTGCATGAGGTGTCGTTCGAGGTGCGCGCGGGGGAGATCTTCGGCATTTCCGGACTGATCGGCTCCGGGCGCACCGAATTGTTGCGCCTGATCTACGGCGCCGACCGCGCCGACGGTGGGCAGGTCCTGCTCGGCGATCCGCCGCAGCGCCTGAGCCTGCGTTCGCCGGCCGACTCGGTGCGCCAGGGGGTGGCGCTGATCACCGAGGACCGCAAGGGCGAGGGCCTGCTGCTGGACCAGTCGATCAGCGCCAACCTGGCCCTGGGCAACCTGCCGGCGCTGGCGCGCCACGGGGTGATCGACCGGCGCCGCGAGGAAGCCCTGGCGCGGCGCCAGGTGGAGGCGCTGCGGGTGCGCTGCGCGGACACCGCGCAGGCGGTGGGCGAACTGTCCGGCGGCAACCAGCAGAAGGTGGTGATCGGCCGCTGGCTGGAACGCGACTGCCAGGTGCTGCTGTTCGACGAGCCGACCCGTGGCATCGACGTCGGCGCCAAGTTCGACATCTATGCCTTGCTCGCCGAACTGACCCGCCGGGGCAAGGCGCTGGTGGTGGTGTCCAGCGACCTGCGCGAGCTGATGCTGATCTGCGATCGCATCGGCGTGCTCTCGGCGGGACGTATGGTGGACACCTTCGAGCGCGACGCCTGGACCCAGGACGCGCTGCTGGCGGCGGCCTTCGCCGGTTACAAGAAACGCGACGCGCTGCTGGCGACGTCGTGAACACGCAACGCAAGGAACCAGAAATGAGCGACCCGACGTCTTCCGCTACCGCCGCCGCAGCGCCAACCCTGCGACGCGGCAACTATTTCGGCCTGGGCACCTACCTCGGCCTGGCCGGCGCGCTGCTGGCGATGATCGCGCTGTTCTCGGCGCTGAGCAGCCACTTCCTCAGCTATGGCACCTTCCTCGCCATCGCCAACCAGATCCCCGACCTGGTGGTGCTGGCGGTGGGCATGACCTTCATCCTGATCGTCGGCGGCATCGATCTCTCGGTAGGTTCGGTGCTGGCCCTGGCGGCCTCGGCGGTAAGCCTGGCGACGCTCGGCTGGGGCTGGGGCGTGCTGCCGGCGGCGATGCTCGGGATGGCCTGCGCGACCCTGGCCGGCTGCGTCACCGGTTCGATCACGGTGGCCTGGCGGATTCCCTCGTTCATCGTGTCCCTCGGGGTGCTGGAGATGGCCCGTGGGCTGGCCTACCAGATGACCGACTCGCGCACGGCCTATATCGGCGACGCCTATGCCTGGCTGTCCAATCCGCTGGCGTTCGGCATTTCGCCGGCCTTCGTGATCGCCCTGCTGGTGATGTTCGCCGCCCAGGCGGTGCTCACCCGCACGGTGTTCGGCCGCTACCTGATCGGCATCGGCACCAACGAAGAAGCGGTGCGATTGGCCGGTGTGAACCCGAAACCCTATAAGATTGCAGTATTCGCCCTGATGGGGCTGCTCGCCGGGTTGGCCGCGCTGTTCCAGATCTCGCGTCTGGAAGCGGCCGATCCCAACGCCGGGGTCGGCCTGGAACTCCAGGTCATCGCCGCGGTGGTGATCGGCGGCACCAGCCTGATGGGCGGGCGAGGTTCGGTGGTCAGCACCTTCTTCGGCGTGCTGATCATTTCCGTATTGGCGGCGGGGCTGGCGCAGATCGGTGCGTCGGAGCCGACCAAACGAATCATTACCGGGGCGGTGATCGTGGTAGCGGTGGTGCTGGATACCTACCGCAGCCATCGCGCCCGCAGACAGGGCTGAACGATGGCGACAATGAAGGACGTGGCGGCGATGGCGGGGGTTTCCTTCACCACCGTATCGCATGTGGTGAACAGGACGCGGCCGGTCAGCGACGCGGTGCGCAAGAAGGTCGAGGACGCCATCGCGCAGCTGCACTACGTGCCCAGCGCGGTGGCGCGCTCGCTGAAGGTGCGCACCACCTCGATCATCGGCTTGCTGGTGCCGAACAGTACCAACCCGTATTTCGCCGAGCTGTCGCGGGGCATCGAGGATTGCTGCGAGCGCAACGGCTACTGCGTGATCCTCTGCAACTCCGACGACAACCCGCAGAAGCAGGCCAACTACCTGCGCGTGCTCCAGGAGAAACGCATCGACGGCCTGGTCCTGGCGTCCGCCGGCGGCGACGGCGCGCTGGCCAAGGGGCTGGCGAACATGCGCACGCCGACCGTGATCGTCGACCGCGAGGTGGAAGGCGTGGAAGCCGACCGGGTGCAGATCGACCATGAGATGGGCGCCTACCTGGCGACCCGCCACCTGCTCGAACTGGGCCATCGCGACATCGCCTGCATCGGCGGGCCGCTGTCGACCAAGGTCTCGACGCTGCGGGTCGAGGGCTACCGGCGGGCGATGGCCAAGGCCGGCCTGGAGGTGCGTCCGCAGTGGCTGCTGGAAAGCGAGTTCAGCAGCCCCGGCGGCTACCACGCGGCGCTCGGCCTGCTGGGCGGCGAGGGCGAGCGACCGACGGCGATCGTCGCCGGCAACGACATGATCGGCATCGGCGTGCTGCGCGCCGCGGCCGAGCTGAATATCAGGGTGCCGCACGAACTGTCGGTGATCGGCTTCGACGATATCGAGCTGAGCCGCTTCGTGTTTCCCGCCTTGACCACCGTGGGCCAGTCGATCCGCCTGCTCGGCGAGATCGCCGCGCAACTGCTGCTGCAACGCATCGCCGAGCGCGAGGAGCCGATGCAGCGGCGGGTGGTGGCGCCGGCGCTGGTCCTGCGCGAATCCACCGCGCCGCCGCTGGTGCGGGTCTGAACCGGGCGCCGGGGGCGCCCTCGCTAGAGAGAGGCTGGAACAAGGACGCAACGATGCAAGCGAAAGTACTGGTGGTGGGCAGCCTGAACATGGACCTGGTAGTGCGCGCGCCGCGCCTGCCACGGGGCGGCGAGACCCTCGCCGGGCAGTCCTTCACCACCATTCCCGGCGGCAAGGGCGCCAACCAGGCGGTCGCCGCGGCGCGTCTCGGCGCTGGGGTGGCGATGATCGGCTGCCTTGGCGACGATGCCTACGGCGACCAGTTGTACCGCGCGCTGCAGGCCGAGGGCATCGACTGCCAGGGCGTCGAGCGGGTGGCCGGGGAGTCCAGCGGGGTGGCGCTGATCGTGGTCGACGACAGCAGCCAGAACGCCATCGTCATCGTCGCCGGCGGCAACGGCCACCTGTCGCCGGCCGTGCTGGCGCGCCACGAACACTTGCTGGAGCAGGCGCAGGTGGTGGTCTGCCAGTTGGAAAGCCCGCTGGAGACGATTGGCCATGTGCTGCGCCGGGCCCATGCGCTGGGCAAGACGGTGATCCTCAACCCGGCGCCGGCCACCCGCGACGTGCCGGCGGACTGGCTGCCGCTGGTGGACTACCTGGTCCCCAACGAGACCGAAAGCGAACTGCTCTGCCGCCTGCCGGTGGACTCCCTGGAGAGCGCCGGACGTGCCGCCGAGCGCCTGCGCGAAATGGGCGCCGGCAGGGTGATCGTCACCCTCGGCGCCCAGGGCGCCCTGCTGGTGGGCGAGGGGCGGGTCGAGCATTTCCCGGTGGCGCGGGTCAAGGCGCTGGATACCACGGCGGCCGGCGACACCTTCGTCGGTGGCTTCGCCGCGGCCCTTGCGCGCGGCCTCGACGAGGCGGCGGCGATCCGCTTCGGCCAGGCCGCCGCGGCGATCTCGGTGACCCGCCTCGGCGCGCAGACCTCGATCCCCTCGCGCGAGGAAGTCGAGCGGGCGCTCGCTGGCGAGGCTTGAGAGGGACGGTGCCGTTGCTACCGGCGGATAACGCCTGCGGCGTTATCCGCCCTGCGCAGCTAGGCGAGGACCGCTCCCAGGCTCACGCATCCCTTCGAGGGGTAAGGCATGCCCAGGCTCGAACGGTGGCCCCTCAGAAGTAGTAGGGGAATTTCACGCCGAAGGTGAAGTCCGGCGCGTCCGGAGTGATGCCGATGGACAGGCTGGGCACGATGCTGAACCTGTTGCTCACCGCATAGGTCATGCCCAGGCCGAAGTAGCCGGCGTTGGCGTCGCTGCCGCTGACGGTCTGCCAGCTCTGGCCGTCCTGCTTGACCTTGCTCTTCTGGCTGATCAGTTCGGAGAAGGAGAACGACATGCTCATCTTCTCGTTCAGCGCGAAGGCCACGCCGACGCCGAGCTGGAACCAGTTGCCGAGCTTGACCTTGCCGCCGGTCTTCACGCCTTGCTGCGGGTTGATGTCGTCGAACGACTCTTCGAAGTTGTAGGTATACGACAGGCTGCCGAACAGCACCGCCGGGTCCACCGTCTTCACCAGCGAGATGCCCGGGGTGATCGACCAGACGCCGTTGCCGGTGGGCAGGTCGTCGGGCACGTTGAGGTTGTTGTTGCCCGGTACCTGCTTCAGCTTGATGCCGTAGGGATCCTTGCCGGTGGGCGCCTTGACCCGCAGGCTGACCACCGCGTCCGGGGTGCTCTCGCTTTCGTCGAGGAACTTGTAGGCGACGCCGAAGCTGACGTCGCCCAGGCGTGGGTCGCCGGTCACCGATTTCTCGGTGATCTGCGAGGTTGAGCCGCCGGCGCCGGCGGACTGGTAGGTCGATTCGCGATAGACCACCGGGGCGTTGATATCCACCTGCCAGCGCTGGTTCCAGTTGTAGCGGCCGGTCAGGTCGAGGGTCCAGATGTCGGCATCGATCTGATCCACGCCGATGTTGCCGAGGAAGATCGAGTCCAGCGCCAGGAAGCCGTTGAGGAACAACTGGCGGGTGTCGTAGTGGCTGTAGGTGAGGCCGGTCTCCAGGCTGAAGGTGCCGCCGCCGAAGAAGCCGCTGGCGTCCTGGTAGATGTTTTCCACGCTGGGCGCGGGCGCGCCATCGTCCTTGAGGCTGGCGCCGTAGGTGCCGGCGACCGCGTTGGCGTCGTTGCGCGCCTGCGCCGGCGGCTGGATCGACTTGACCAGGCGTTGCGGCTGCGGCGCCTGGGGTTGCGCCTCGACCTGGCGCACGCGCTGTTCGAGGACCATCAGGGCGTTCTGCTGGGCCTCGTAGCGTTGGCGCAGCTCCAGGAGTTCCTTCTTCAGCGCCTCGACCTCGGACTCCGTCGCGGCCTGCGCCAGGAACGGGGAAACCAGGGTGGTGGCGCAGAGGACAGCTCGCAGCGAGAGTGTCTGGGTCATGTTTGCCGTTCCGTTTTTATGGCCTTCCGATAGCACAGTGATTTCAGACTAGATCAACTTTCAGTAGCCGCTGGGGCGCAGCGCGCGCAATTGCTCCCAGGCGCAATTCAGTGCCGGATCGGCGCCCGGCCGGTCCTTGAGCATCACCTCGAGCGCCGCCAGGTTCTGCACCAGGTTGCGGTTTCCGCTGAGCGCCACGCTCTGCACCAGTCCGCCGGCGCCGAGGCGTTGCAGGCTGGCGCCCTGGCCGCTGGCCTGGATCGCCAGTTGCAGGGCGCCGCCGTTCGGCGTGACCTTCACCGTCCCGGCCTCGCCGCTGAGGGCGAGCGCACCTTCCAGCGGCGTGCCGCCCGGCAGTGGCGGCGGCGCCTCGCCGTGGCGGACCTCGATGCTGACGCCATTGCTGGCGCTGTTGTGGTCGCCGGCGGTGCGGATGCTCTGGCTGACCCCCTGGGTCTGCGCCAGTCCGGCGCCGCCGAGGACCTGGCCGTTGCCGGCGACGGGTGGCGGGGCGTCGCCTGGCCGATCGACCAGGGTGACGTTGAGGACCGGGCGCGCCAGGTTCTGCCGCACCTGCAGGTCGACGCGTGCGCCGAGGACCTGGCCGCTGGCGTTCTGCCAGGTGCTGCTCATGGTCACCCCGAAGCTGACGATCCGCCCCGGCAGCACGTAGCGCCCGCGCAACTGGGAAAGCTCCTGGTCGCTCAGTTCGGCGGGGGCGAAGAGGTCGCTGGCGGGGGCGGGCAGCGCAGCGCCCAGGCAGCAGGCGAGGACGAAGCAGTGGTGCGGGTACATGGCGTGCTCCCGGAGCATCCGGCTCCTGCGATCAGAAGAAATCGCTCTGGATGAAGCCGAACTCCATCAGTTCGGCGTCCCTGACCGGTTTGAAGCGGTCCAGGCGATTGCGCGCGGTCAGCGGTTCGGGCGGCGTCAGCAGCGGATTGCCGCGGTCGTATCCCTGGCCGATCACGGCGAAGACGATGCCGTTCCAGCCCTTGGCGAACTCTGTCAGCGCGTAGCGTTTGTGCCCCAGCGCCGGGTCACCCACGTACACGTACTCGCCCTGGGTGCGTTGCAGGACGACGAAGTGCTTGTAGCCGCGGATTTCCATCAGCACGATGGCGGGGATCTTCAGTTGTTCCAGTTGCGCCGCCTCGATCCGGTAGCCGCGCGCGCGCATGCCCATGGATTCGACGTAGCGCTTCATGTCGAGCATGGAGAAGCCCTGGGTGCGGACGATCTCCGGGTCGGCGTGGGCGAGCATGCCCTGGATCACCGCCTGCTCGTCGAGCGGGGCGCCGTAGGCCTTCTCCAGGATGGTCGCGAGGGCCGCGGCGCCGCAGCTGAAATCGGTCTTCTGCTCGACCAGGTCGGCGAAGCGCCGCTCGCGGATGCTCTGCACCTGCTTGTAGACCAGGCCGCCGCCGGGCAGGGCGGGAAAGCCGAGGGTCGCCGCCTGGGCGGTGAGGTCGACGAGCAGCAGCAGGGAAAGGATGAGCGTGCGCATGGCCGGTTCCTGTGTCGGATGGAAAAGGGTTCCGGCTGGCGCCGGAACCCCTGGGCCAGGATCAGAAGCCAAGGCTCTCGCCACCGGCCGGGCAACTGCTGCAACCGGCGGCGATGGACAGGGAGTTGCTCTGCTGGTTGCCGCCACCGGCGGCGATGTTCACCCCGACGTTGCCCGAGACGTTCTGCAACGAGTTGCTCAGGCTGGCGTTGTTGGTGACCGGGGTCTTGAAGCCGACGATCGCCGGGATGAAGCCGGATACCGTGCCTTTCAGGTCGACGTCGCCCTTTTCCTTGAAGGCGAACGCGCCGCCGTCGTGGTTCAGGTCCTTGGCGCCCTGGGCCTGGCTGTCCACGTCGATGTGGCCGGTATTGCTGCCGCCCGGATGGGTCTGGCCTTCCCAGGTGTCGAGGTAGACGTTGCCGATCTGGTCGGAGGTGCCCTTGTAGCTGCCGTCGGCGTTCAGCTTCAGCGACACGTAGGTGCCGCCATAGGCGTAGTTGGCGCTGTTGACGGTGGTGTTGCCGGTGGAGGTCTGCGACGCGGCGCTACCGGCAGTGCTGTACTGGCCGTTGGAGACGGCGGCGGCCAGGTCGTTCTTCTGCTGGTTGAAGTTGCCGGCGGCGACGTTGACGCCCAGGTTGCCCGAGACGTTGTTGGCCGAGTTGCTCAGCGATGCGGTGTTGGGGTTGGAGTAGTTGTTCAGCGTATTGCCGTAGCCGCTCTGCAGCACGCTGGTGCTGGCGGTCGCGGTGCCGAACACGAAGCTGGCGTCGGCGCTGGCCAGCGCGGCGGCGTTGGCCTGCTGGTTGTTGTCGCCGGCGGCGACGTTGACCCCGACGTTGCCCGAGGCATCCTTGATCGAGCCGCTCACCGAGGCATTGTTCACCGTGCCGAAGTTGCTGACCTTGTTGCTGTAGTTCTGCTGCGTATCCACCACCAGGGCCGTGGCTCCGCCCTTGTTGTTCGACTGCGGGTTGGGTTTCGGCGGGTGCCAGCCACCTTCGTTTCCGGCGTAGGCCGATACCGACAGCACTGCAGCCATTGCCAGGGCCAGCGGGGTCAGGACCATAGTCGCTTTCATGGCGTTTCTCCTTGCATTTCTGTGCTTAGTGTTGGGCTTGTGTTGGCTTGGCAGAGTCATTCCATGACCCTGACGCTGAGGGTGTTCATCGACTGATTGCCCACCCCAGCGCTCTGGTTCACCTGCACCACGCCGCTGCTCCCGGCGAAGGCGCGATCGTCCGTCGAGACGCTGCGTCCTCCCGGGACCGGAGTGGCCGAACCGGAGACTTTGGTCAGCGCCACGCTTTGCGCGAGAACGCTGTCATCCAGGCTTTCCGGGCCGTTGCTGACGCTCAGCCGGAAGGCGTTGATCTGTTGGTTGCCGAGGCCGGCGCCCTGGTTGACGCCGAGGATGCCGCTGCCGCGTAGCGCCGCCCCCGAGATGCTGGCGCTGGCCGCGATCGGCTGGCTGGCGTCGAGTTGCAGATGCTGGCGCTGGTCGCTGCCGACGAGGGCCGCGGAGCCGACCGCGACGACACGAACGTTGCTCTGTTGCTGGGCGTCGCCGGCGGCCTGGTTGAGGGCGAAGTTGCCGCGGTAGGTGCCGCTGGCATCGATGCTGGCGCGATTGCGTGAGGCCAGCGGGTCGGCCTGGAGCGACGCGATACAGGCGAAGGCGAGGAGGAGGGCGGACAGGCGCTTCATTGACCACCCCCGAGCATCTGCAGCGGCGCCAGGCCCTGCTTGAGGCTGCCGTTGATCTGCCCGGCGAGGCCGGCGCCGGCGCCGCCTCCCGCGCCGTGGGTGGTGCCGACGTTGCCGACGGCCTGGACCGTCGCCGGGTTCGCCGGCTGGTTGGCGAAACCCGGCAGGGCGCCACCGGGGAGAATCATGCTGCGAATCCCGGAACCGCTGGTCACGATGGCGAAGTCGGCATCGCCCAGTTCGCGGCTCACGGTATTGCCGCTGGCCGCCCCGTTGGCGAGGGCGTTGACCTCGGCGGAGACGTTGGTGTCGACGACGGTGGGATGTGGGTCGGGCACCATGCTCGGACGGTAGGCGACCCGTGGCTGGACCTGGCGCTGGACGACGATCGTGCCGTCCGCCGCATGCGCGGGCGGGAGGTTCGCCGGCACGGAGCCGACGATGACCAGCAGCGCTGGAACGACGATGCGTAGCGAACTCCCCGACATGATGGCGCTTCCTTCGTTGGCGCTGAGCCCTAATCAGCGTTGGCAGGGAGTGAGCATGGGGCGTGCCGGTTTTGCGCTTTCCTTGTCCATCAAGGACTTGGCCGTGAGTGCCGGGGGAACCTGGCGGACAGTGTTGCATCCGTGCAACAGCAGGCCCGCCAACCAGGGGGCGAAGCCTGCCGGGGACGCGCCTGGAGCTGTTTCAGCGCCGAGACAGCTTTCCGCGGTGCCGTCGCGAAACGCTCTGCGCCAAGGCCCGGACCGCGCTGGCGGTGTATCGGCGGCGTGACAGGGCCGGCCCTTCAGCCGTCCCGGAGCAGCCCTTGCACTGCGGCGAAAGCCTGGCGCCGGCGCTCGGCCCAGTCGCCGGCGATGGCGCGGTAGGGCTGCCGATGCCGCTCCAGCCAGGCTTGGCATTCGCGGTGGAAGGCCTGGCGCTGCGCCAGTTCCGGCTGGCAGCGCTGGCCGTCGGCGCTCCAGGCTACGCCCTCCGGCGAGAGCAGCAGGTGCAGGTCGTAGCGCCGCCGCAGCAGGGCGGGTTCGAGCCAGTCCGGGCAGGCGCCGAAGAGAATCCGGCTCCAGAGGATGTTGCTCAGCAGGTGGGTATCGAGGATCAGCAGCGCCGGCCGCTCCGCGCGGGCGGCATCTTCCCAGGCCAGTTGCCCGCGGGCGATGGCGGGGATGTCGGCGTAGCAGGTGTCGCGGCGCTGTTCGTCGATGAAGTGGCGGACGTACTCGCCGACCACCCGGCCGCCGAAGCGGGCCTGGAGCTGCTCCGCAAGCCAGCTCTTGCCGCTGGATTCGGGCCCGGTGAGTACCAGCACCTTCATGCGACGACGCCCTCGCGTAATGCCGGGTCGCGGCGCCAGGTCCGCCAGCCATGGATCGCCAGCAGGGTGAAGAGGGCGTAGAGGGCGGCGGTCAGGTACAGCGCCTTGCTGGCGAAGAGCGCCACGAACAGCACGTCCACGGCGATCCACAGGGCCCAGCATTCCAGGCGCTTCTGCGCCATCCAGCATTGCGCCACCAGGCTGAAGGCGGTCAATCCGGCGTCCCACCAGGGACTGGCGGCATCGGTGTGGTTGGCCATCAGGTAACCGAGCGCGACGCTGCCGACCAGGCCCGCACCGAGCCCGTAGAGGCGCTGCGCGGCGTTCAGGCGGCTCACCGCGCGGCCGTCGTGGTCCTGCCCGCCGCGGGTCCACTGCCACCAGCCATAGAGCTGTAGCGCCGCGTAGACCATTTGCAGGAGCATGTCCGAATAAAGCTTCACCTCGAAGAATATCCAGGCATAGAGCGCCACCATCACCAGGCCGATAGGCCAGCACCAGGGATTCTGGCGGACGGTCAGGTAGACGGCGATGGCGCCGAGCGAAGCGGCGAAGAGTTCAAGGGGTGACACGGAAGGCCCTCATGCGACGAGGACGCATTGTAGCGAATGTATCCGGCGCTTCGCGAAGGCCTGGGAAAAAGGGGGGCGCGGACGGATTCGTTCGGACGCCGGCCGGCAACAATTCCAAGATTCTTTGCCGGCCGCTCTGGTAGCATGCCCGCCGGTTTCGACTTCGGCAGTGGGGGAACTGGTCGGGTTCTTCGGAGTCGTAAGGCCTTCATAAAAGACGGCAAGTGTATCGCCGAGAACAACGAAAGCTCGTTCGGGACAGTAGTAGAAGGGGGAGAAACATGGAGTGGTGGACTGCTTTCCAGGCGTTCATCCTGGGCGTCGTGGAAGGGCTGACCGAGTTCCTGCCGATTTCCAGCACCGGGCACCAGATCATCGTCGCCGACCTCATCGGCTTCGGCGGCGAACGCGCCAAGGCGTTCAACATCATCATCCAGCTGGCGGCGATCCTCGCTGTCGTCTGGGAGTTTCGTGGAAAGATCTTTCAAGTCGTCCGTGACCTGCCGAGCCAGCGCCAGGCCCAGCGTTTCACCGCCAACCTGCTGATCGCGTTCTTCCCGGCGGTAGTCCTCGGCGTCCTGTTCGCCGACCTGATCCACGAGTGGCTGTTCAATCCGATCACCGTCGCCCTGGCGCTGGTGGTGGGCGGGGTGGTCATGCTCTGGGCCGAGCGCCGGAAGCATGTGATCCACGCCGAACACGTCGACGACATGACCTGGAAGGACGCCCTGAAGATCGGCTGTGCCCAGTGCCTGGCGATGGTCCCCGGCACCTCGCGGTCCGGCGCGACCATCATCGGCGGCCTGCTGTTCGGCCTTTCGCGCAAGGCGGCCACCGAGTTCTCGTTCTTCCTGGCGATGCCGACCATGGTCGGCGCCGCGGTCTATTCCGGCTACAAGTACCGCGACCTGTTCCGCCCCGAAGACCTGCCGGTGTTCGCCGTCGGCTTCGTCACCTCGTTCGTCTTCGCCATGGTGGCGGTGCGTGCCTTGCTGAAGTTCATCGGCAACCACAGCTACGCGGCTTTCGCCTGGTATCGGATCGCCTTCGGGCTGCTGATCCTGGCGACCTGGCAATTCCACCTGATCGACTGGAGCACCGCCGGCGAAATGTGAGGCCCGGGAACCAGGTAAAAGGCGCGGCGCGAGCCGCGTTTTTTTCGCCTGGCCGCCGCGGGTGGCTAGAATGCAGCGCGAAACGGGTAGCGAGCGAGTGGATATGGAAAAGCCGGGCATGATCAGCCGCTGGTACGACGACAAGGGCTTCGGCTTCATCCTGCCGAAGACCGGCGGGGAAGAAGTCTTCCTGCATATCTCCGCGTTCCGCGGTGACCGCCGTCCCCGCCAGGGCGACCAGGTGTGGTTCCTCGCCAGCCAGGACGCCCAGGGCCGCCTGCGCGCCGAGAGGGCGCGGCTGGACGCGCTGACCCTCGACCCGCCGACTGTCCGCCGTGGCGCCCAGGCGCCGGTGACGCGGGCCCAGGCACGGCCGGCGCCGATTCCGCCGAGCGCGTTGCAGCGCCCGTTGGCGAAGCTGCTGGTCCTGCTGATCCTCTGCGTGCTGCCGGCCGCCGGCGCCTGGCGGATGTACCTGGACGGACAGGCCCTCTGGCCGCTGCTGGCCTATCCGCTGGCCAGCCTGCTCGCATTCGCCCTCTACTGGCAGGACAAGCGCAGCGCCGCACGCGGCGACTGGCGTACCCCGGAGGTCCGCCTGCACCTGTTCGAGCTGCTTGGCGGCTGGCCTGGCGCGCTGGTCGCGCAGCAGGCGTTCCGCCACAAGACCCGCAAGCTCTCGTTCCAACTGGTGTTCTGGGGCATCGTCCTGCTGCACCAGCTGTTCTGGCTCGACAGCCTGCTCGGCGGGCGCCTGTCCGCCGCGCTGTTGCAGTGGATCGGCTGAACGGCGCGGCTCACTCGCGGGCGCGGCGGTAGGCCGGGCCGGTCTCGCCCGAGGGGCGTTGCAGGGCTTCCACGAGAAAGTCGATCAAAGCACGGATCGCCGGAATCTGGCTGCTGCGCGGCAGGTAGGCGGCCTGCATGGTGCTTTTCGGCAAGGTCCACTGCGGCAGGATGCGCACCAGGCTGCCATCGGCCAGTTCCCTGTCGCAGTAGCCTTCGGGCAGCAGGGTGACGCCGAGGCCGGCCACGGCGGCTTTCTTGCGCAGGACGAAGTCGTCGACGCCCAGGCGCGGTTCGCGTTCCAGCTGGTAGCGGCTGCCATCCGGCCCGATCAGGGTCGCGTGGACCTTGCGGTCGTTATGGATAGCGCCGAGGAAGGGCAGGTCCTCGAGGTCTTCCGGATGTTCCAGGCGATGCCCGGCGATCAGCGACGGGGCGGCGAGGATCTGCGTGGTCGCCGGAGCCAGGCGCCGGCAGACCAGCGCGGGGTCCTCGTCGCCGAGTTCGCGCACGCGCAGTGCCACGTCCACCCCCTCGTTGAGCAGGTCGACCCGGCGGTTGGTCAGGAGGATTTCCAGCTGGACCTGCGGATGCCGTTCGAGAAACCGCGGCAACAGGTCGGCCAGGTTGCTCGAGGCCATGGCCACCGGTGCGGAAAGGCGCAGCCGGCCACGCGGCTCGACGCTCAGCTCGGCGATCACCTGTTCGGCCATCTCCGCTTCCAGCAGCAGGTTGCGGCAGTGCTGCAGATAGCGTTCGCCGACCTCCGTGAGCGCCAGCTTGCGCGTCGTGCGGTGCAGCAGGCGCACCTGGAGGCGCTCTTCCAGTTCGGCGATGCGCCGCGACAGGCGCGACTTGGGAATCCCCGTCTCGCGTCCGGCCGCGGCGAAGCCGCCGCATTCCACCACCTTGGCGAAGTAGTAGAGGTCGTTGAGGTCGTGGGGCATGCAGGCGCTCCGCTGGGGGAAAAACAGATTGTCCTATGTGTGGGACGAATAGTCATGTTTCTGCCGACTAATCGTCGATTGGCATTGCCGGTAGGATGCAGGCCACTCGATCGCCGAACCGCGATCTCCCCCATTCCAGGAGCGAGACATGAAACTTTTGCACATCGATTCCAGCATCCTCGGCGACGCCTCCGCTTCCCGCCAACTGAGCGCCGAGCTGGTCCAGGCCTGGCGGCAGAACGAAGACGGGCTTGACGTCACCTACCGCGACCTGGCCGCCGACGCGGTGGCGCATTTCTCCGCCCTGACCCTGGCCGCCGGCAGCACCCCGGTGGAGCTGCGCGATGCCGCGCTGAAGCATGAAGTCGCGGTGGGTGAAGAAGTGCTGGAAGAGTTCCTCGCCGCCGACGTCGTGGTAATCGGCGCGCCGATGTACAACTTCACCATCTCCAGCCAGCTCAAGGCCTGGATCGATCGCATCGCGGTCGCCGGCAAGACCTTCCGCTACACCGAGAACGGCCCGGTTGGCCTGGCGGGCGACAAGAAAGTGGTGATCGTCTCCACCGCCGGTGGCGTGCATGCCGGCCAGCCGACCGGCGCGGCCCACGAAGGCTACCTGCGCACCGTGCTGGGCTTCTTCGGCATCACCGATATCGAAGTGGTTCGCGCCGAAGGCCTGGCCTATGGCGAGGAGCCCCGCGCCCAGGCCATCGCCGCCGCCCGCCGGCAGATCGCCGGGCAGTTCGCCGCGGCCTGATCCCCGCGTCATCGGAAAACCCCGCTTCGGCGGGGTTTTCGCGTTGTGCGCAGCGGCGCGCTGCGTGTAGATTGGCCGGACAATTACAAGCACAAGGAACCGGCCTGTGAGCGCGTGTTACTGCCGCAACTGCGGCACCCGAGCGACCCGTCTCGTCGAGAGCGGCATCTGCGAAGCCTGCAAGCGGCGCTCGGACATCAATCCGAAGAACGTCCTGATCGCCGCCGCCCTGATCGTCTACATCGGGGTGAACGTGGCTGCCTACATCAAGGACCACCCGCCCCGCGAGCTGACCGCCGAACAGCGCGAGAAGATCGCCGAGGGCCAGCGCCTGGCGACCCGCGCGGCGATGATGGCCGGCTACGTCGACTGAGTCGCGCTCCCCATAGGCTCTGCGCGGCCATGCCGGAATGAAAAAGCCCCGCGGATGCGGGGCTTTTGCGTTGCGCGACGGGGACTCAGACGATTACGCCCTGGCTGCGCAGGTAGTCGTCATAGCTGCCGCTGAAGTCGGTCACGCCGTTCTCGCCCAGCTCGATGATGCGGGTAGCCAGCGAGGAAACGAATTCGCGGTCGTGGCTGACGAAGATCAGCGTGCCCGGATAGTTGTCCAGCGCCAGGTTCAGCGCCTCGATGGACTCCATGTCCAGGTGGTTGGTCGGCTCGTCCATCACCAGCACGTTGGGACGCTTGAGGATCAGCCGGCCGAACAGCATGCGGCCCTGCTCGCCGCCGGAGATCACTTTCACCGACTTCTTGATTTCGTCGTTGGAGAACAGCATGCGGCCGAGGGTGCCGCGCACCAGTTGTTCGCCGCCCTGGGTCCACTGGGCCATCCAGTCGAACAGGCTCATGTCGTCGGCGAAGTCGTCGGCATGGTCCTGGGCGAAATAGCCGACGTCGGCGCTGTCGGTCCATTTCACCTCGCCGCCGTCCACCGGCAGGTCGCCGACCAGGCAGCGCAACAGGGTGGTCTTGCCGATGCCGTTGGGGCCGATGATGGCGACGCGCTCGCCGGCCTCGACCTGCAGGCTCAGGCCCTTGAACAGCGGCTTGCCGTCATAGCCCTTGCTGATGTTTTCCACGGTCACCGCCTGGCGGTGCAGCTTCTTGTATTGCTCGAAGCGGATGAACGGGCTGACCCGGCTGGACGGCTTGACCTCTTCCAGCTGGATCTTGTCGATCTGCCGGGCGCGGCTGGTGGCCTGCTTGGCCTTGGAGGCGTTGGCCGAGAAGCGGCTGACGAAGGATTGCAGCTCGGCGATCTGCGCCTTCTTCTTGGCGTTGTCCGACAGCAGGCGCTCGCGGGCCTGTTCGGCGGCGGTCATGTACTCGTCGTAGTTGCCCGGGAACAGGCGCAGCTCGCCGTAGTCCAGGTCGGCCATGTGGGTGCAGACGCTGTTCAGGAAGTGCCGATCGTGGGAAATGATGATCATGGTGCTGTTGCGCGCGGTGAGCACGCCTTCCAGCCAGCGGATGGTGTTGATGTCCAGGTGGTTGGTCGGTTCGTCGAGCAGCAGCACGTCCGGGTCCGAGAACAGCGCCTGGGCCAGCAGTACGCGCAGCTTCCAGCCGGGAGCGACGGCGCTCATCGGGCCGAAGTGCTGCTCCAGCGGGATGCCCAGGCCGAGCAGCAGCTCGCCGGCGCGGGACTCGGCGGTGTAGCCGTCGAACTCGGCGAACTGGACTTCCAGCTCGGCCACCGCCATGCCATCTGCCTCGCTCATTTCCGGCAGGGAGTAGATGCGGTCGCGCTCGGCCTTCACCGCCCAGAGTTCCTCGTGGCCCATGATCACCGTATCGATGACGCTGAAGTCCTCGTAGGCGAACTGGTCCTGGCGCAGCTTGCCCAGGCGCACGTTGGGTTCCAGCATGACCTGGCCGGCGCTCGGCTCCAGGTCGTTGCCGAGGATCTTCATGAAGGTCGACTTGCCGCAACCGTTGGCGCCGATCAGGCCGTAGCGGTTGCCGTTGCCGAACTTGACGGAAACGTTCTCGAACAGCGGCTTGGCGCCGAACTGCATGGTGATATTCGCGGTGGAGATCAACTTCTTTACCTATAGAGGACTTACGCACGCCTGGACCGTGGCGATACCGGTCTGCTACCGGTTCTCGGCTTTCCGCTGCGCTCCATCTGGAGCATGGGTCGATCCTGCGGGCATTCGTGGAGTGCCGCAGCCAGCGTCATGACGTGGCTGTAGCGCGATGAAGGCGGGGTGTGATGCCTGGCATTCGGCGAATTGTCTCACAGGTGCGCCTGCCGTTGCATGACAGCGTACGCCGAAGCGGTTTTTCCCGCCGCCCGGCAGGTGGTAGAGTCCCGTCTTCCGCTCATCCGCAAAGGACTCCCCGATGAAGCCCGCTGTTCTCCCCGCGTTGTTGGTTCTGTCGCTGCTGGGCGGTTGCGGGGATTCGTCGTCGGACCGGAAGGCGGCTTCCGGGTCGCTGGCCCTGCGCTGCGGAGACTTCGGCAAACTCGAAGTGATCGACGGTTTCGCCAGTCTCAAGCTGCCCGACGGCAGCAGCGTCCAGTCGCTGGGCGGCGATGTCCGCAGCCTCGCCGATGGCCAGGCGCTGAGCGCGATTTCCTATAGCGACGGTTCGGTCCTGTACCGCCAGGCGGGCGACACGCCCGGCTACCTGTACACGCCGGCCAAGGGCCAGCGGCAGGCCTGCGAGACGCGCTGATCCGCGCCATCTACGCGCGGGCTTTCGCGGCCGCCGGGTTGATCTGAGCCACGCAGGCGCAGGCCGGCTGTCGCATCGCTCGTCGAGCCGCTAGAATCCCGCTCTCCATTCCCCGCAAGGCCCGCCAGCATGCCGCATCTCGTTATCGAAGCCACTGCCAACCTCCGCCTCGAAACGTCCCCCGGCGAACTGCTGGAGCAGGCCAATGCCGCGCTGTTCGCTTCCGGGCAATTCGGCGAGGCGGACATCAAGTCGCGCTTCGTCACCCTGGTGGCCTACCGGCAGGGAACCGCAGCGGTCGAGCGCGCCTACCTGCATGCCTGCCTGTCGATCCTCGACGGGCGCGACGCGGCGACCCGCCAGGCGCTGGGCGAGGCGCTGGGCGAGGTGCTTGCCGGAGCGGTGGCGGGCGGCGGCGTGGAGGGCGTGCAGGTCAGCGTCGAAGTGCGCGAGATGGAGCGCGCCAGCTACGCCAAGCGCGTCGTCGCCCGGCAGCGCTGAGAGACTGGCGCGCGCCTGGCTCAGATCCAGGCGTTCAGCGTCGCGCCGGCCTGCGTCGGGTCCTCTTGCCGTCCCGGCGCCTGGCCGTTCTGCATGGCGATCATCTCGCGCATGCGTTCGCCGATGCCTTTCTCCACCTGTTCGCGTTTCTCCGGCGGCATCGCGTCCAGTTCCTCCTCGGTCAGGCCGAGGCTCTTCAGGACCTGCTCGCGCATCCGCTCGGCGGGCGATTTCTGCATGTACTCCTTGAACTCGTCATAGGCCGACTTGCCTTCGCCGGCGCCGGCAGTGGCATTCGCCTGGTTCTGCTTCAGCGTCAGGTTCAGCTTCGCGAAACCCTCGTCCAGGGCCTGGCGGGCGGACTCCGTGGCGGGATCGGCGGCCTCGTTGCGCAATGGCGTGCCGAGGGCGGGGCGCGGTTTCAGCAGATCGCCGTTGCCGATCTCGGTGCTGGCTTGCCGCTGGTTGTTCGGGTAACGCGCAGACCAGCCGGAAAGGCTGGCGGGACCGATGCTGTTCATGACCTGCCTCCATGGAAATGAATGACCGCCGCTCCGTCGCAAGGGCCGTGCCAGGTCGCCGAACCCCGCGCCAGAGGGCTCGGCGCATGGCGCAGGGCGGGGCGGAGGCAAGCGCTTGCCGCGAACGGCAACGGCGTTCCGCGGTTAGAATGTCCGGCTTGTGCAGCAGGTTGCGAAGAGAGCCATGACCGACACTCCCGACGATCGAACCGGAGATGCCTCCGGCCTGTCGAAGCGCCAGGCATTCCATCGGCAGCACCGGCAACGGGCGGAGGAAGAGGCGCGGCGCCTGCTCGACGCCCGCGCCGAACAGGGCGGCCGCTGGCTGGACTGGGTCGCGGGCCAACTCTACCTCCTGCGTCCGCCGGAATACGCGGCCATGGTGCGTCGCGAACTGCAGCGCCTGAGCGGCGACTGAAGCTGGCGAATTTGTCAGCGCGGATTGCAGTTTCGCCAGGAAACCCATGCCACTGGTAAGGTGGCGATCCCAGAAGATCAGAGGAGGCGGTATGCCTTTGAAGCAGTTTTCCAGTGCACTCGTTCTCGCGGCCCTGCTCGCCGGTTGCAGCAGCAACGGCGACAGCCCGTCCACCGAAGGCGCCAGCGTAGCCACCGGCAGCGCCAGCGCGCCCGCGACCACCCCGGCAGCGGACGGCCGTTGCGATGCCAATGCGGTGCAGGCCTATGTCGGCAAGCAGGCTTCCGCGGCCATCGTCGAGGAGGCCCGCCGCGCCGCCGGAGCGGAAGTCGCCCGGGCGCTGCGCCCGCACGATGCGGTGACCATGGACTACAACCCGCGCCGGCTGAACATCGATGTCGACGACACGCTGGTGATCAAGCGCCTGTCCTGCGGCTGACCGCCCAGCCCCGAATACGAAGAAGCCCCGCATCGCGGGGCTTTCTCTTGGCCGTTCGAAAAGGCCTCAGATGGCGGTACTGCGTAGGGCGGCGTTGGACTGGCTGACGGCGGTTTGCGGTTTTTCCTCGAGAATTGCCTGACGCTTGGCCTGGTATTCCTCGAACGACAGGCTGCGCCGGGCCAGGTCTTCCAGCGCCAGTTGCCTGACCTCGTCGCTGCTGTACGGGCGAGAGGGGTTGTAGTCGCTGGCGCAGCCGGCGAGGGCGAGGGAGAACAACAGTACGCTGATGAGTGCCTTGGCCATGACCGGCTCCTGGATTCGCTTTCCTGGGGGAATGGTCGAAAGGCTAACAACCGCGCCGCTGCGCTAGAAATCATCCCGCTCGATAGTGCTTATTCGTTCGGCTGAACGCGGGAAGAAGCGCTGCCGGCGGCGGCAGGCGCCAGCCGGGCCGGGGGGCGGACGCCGCGATTGGCGCCGCCCGCCGGCATGTCCCGCGCTTGGCCGGGAGAACAGGCGGCAGGCCGCTGGGGCCTGCTCAGGCGGCGACTTGCGCGGGCTTGCCCAGCAGGCGGTCGACCAGGCTGCAGGCGGCGAGGGTGGCGACCGAGGGGATCAACCAGGCCAGGCCCTGTTCGGCCAGCGGCAGGTGCAGCAGCCATTGCGGGAAGTCCTGGCCCAGGCCCGCCGCCTTCAGGGCATCGAGCACGCCGAACGCCAGGGAAACCAGCATCACCGGGGCGAGGATGCGCGTCGCCGAATGCCAGAGGCCGATGCAGAAGCTCAGCGCCACCAGCACGATGCAGGGCGGATAGATCGCGGTGAGCACCGGGATCGAGACCTGGATCAGCTTGGTCAGGCCGAGGTTGGAAACGATGAAGGAGAACCCTGCCAGGATGATCACCAGGCTGCGGTAGGACAGCGGCAGGCGCTGGCAGAAGTACTCGGCGCAGGCGCAGGTCAGGCCGACCGCGGTGACCAGGCAGGCCAGCGCGATAAGTCCCGCCAGGAACGAGCTGCCGAGGCTGCCGAAGGTATGTTGCACGTAGGCATGCAGGACCGCCGCGCCGTTGCTGGCGTCGGCGGCGATGGCATGGCTGCCGGCGCCGAGCCGGAACAGGCTGACGTAGACCAGCACCAGGCCGACACCGGCGATCAGCCCGGCGACGATGGCATAGCGGGTGATCAGCCGCGGCGACTGCACGCCGCGGGAACGGATGGCGTTGACGATGACGATACCGAAGACCAGCGCGGCGAGGGTGTCCATGGTCAGGTAGCCGTTGACGAAACCCTGGGAGAACGCGGCCTGGGTGTACTCCGGCTGGGCCGTGCCGATCGGGCCGGCGGGCCAGAGGAAGGCGGCGACGCCGAGAATCGCCAGGGCGAGGATCTTCAGCGGGGCGAGGAAGCGTCCGACGGTGTCCAGCAGGCGACCGGGGTAGAGGGAGATGGCCAGGGCCAAAAGGAAGTACGCCAGGCTGTAGACGAACAGCGCCGTGCCGCTCTCGCCGAGCAGCGGCACCACGCCGACCTCGAAGGACACCGTGGCGGTGCGCGGAATGGCGAACAGCGGGCCGACCGCCAGGTAGCAGACCGCCGCCAGCAGGCCGCCGGCATACCTGCCGATCGGATGGCTGAGGGCGTCGACCGAACCGCCGACCTTGGCCAGGGCGATCACGGTGATCACCGGCAGCCCCACCGCGGTGATCAGGAAGCCCAGCGCCGCCAGCCACACATGGGGGCCGGACTGCAAGCCGACGATGGGCGGGAAGATGATGTTGCCGGCCCCGACGAACAGGGCAAAGGTCATAAAACCAAGCGCCAGGATGTCCCGGCCTTTCAAAGCGTTCATGCTGGAGAGGTACCGCGCTGCTCGAGGAAATTCACAGAAGGGTTTCCCGGGGGGTAGGGGAAACGGCACTCATCTGGATGGGACGAGCAGGGGAGGCGGCCGCTGTCCTTGTGGGAGCCGGGCCGGAAACTTGGCATGCTAACGAAAATGCCGGGGTCGCGGGATAGACATTGGTCTGGCTGTCCTTTTGTTGAAAAACGACGTCGCAATCAGAACAGTCCGTAGGCGCCAGCGCCGGAGCCCTCCGCGCTCCTTGCCGCTTGCTGTCTTCCGCCTGCGTCGGCGGCGCCATGCGGGGGGGATGCCGGCGAACCCGGAAAACGCCCGGAAAGCTTCCCGCGAACTTTTTGCAATCCGGCTGAAAGCCCCGGAACACAAGGGCTGCGGCGCTTCTGAAGGGTTACGTTTTCTGTAGGTATTCTTCACGAAAGATTGACGGATCGCCGAGCAGACTGCCGCCGTCGTCGAGTGCTGCCAGGGGCAACGCTGCGCACGGCAACCCGGAAGTCAGTGAAGATCCATGCCCATGTCGAAAGCCCGTGCCGTCCGTCCCGAACTGCTGACCCTGCTGGTCAGCCTCGCCTTCCTGCTGTTCTACAACCTGCCGCTGTGGCAACGCCTGCTGGCGATCACCCCGGCGGGCTGGCAGGGCCTCGGCATGATGCTGGCGGTCGGCCTGATGATCGCCGCGATCTTCAACCTGGCGCTGACCCTGCTGGCGTTCCGCTGGCTGCTCAAGCCGGCGCTGACCCTGCTGATCCTGGCGGCCGCCGGTACCACCTACTTCATGACCCAGTACGGCGTGCTGATGGACGTCGGCATGCTGCGCAACGTCATGCAGACCAACCCGGCCGAGGTCGCCGACCTGCTTTCGCCGAAGCTCGCCGTCTACCTGGCGCTGCTTGGCGCGCTGCCGGTCTGGCTGCTGTGGCGCACGCCGGTGCGCTACCGGCCGTGGCCACGCGAGCTGCTGAGCAAGCTGCTGGTGGCGCTCGCCTGCCTGGCGCTGCTCGCCGGGGTGGCGCTGGCCAATTACCAGGGGCTGTCCTCGCTGTTCCGCAACAACAAGGAACTGCGCCTGCAGGTCACCCCGAGCAACCTGGTCGGCGCCGCCATCGGCTACGCCAAGGGGCAGGCCCAGGCCGCCAGCCAGCCGCTGCGGCCGATCGCCGTCGATGCCCGGCGCGCCGACCTGTGGCAGGGCCATGCGCGCAAGTCGCTGACCGTGCTGGTGGTGGGTGAGAGCGCGCGGGCGCAGAACTTCGGCCTCAACGGCTACGCTCGCGAGACCAACCCGCGGCTGAAGGCCGAGGAGGGCCTGATCAACTTCTCCAACGTGCACTCCTGCGGTACCGAGACCGCGGTGTCGGTGCCCTGCATGTTCTCCAACCTGGGCCGCGCGGACTACAGCGACGCTCGCGCGCGCACCCAGGAAGGCCTTCTCGATGTGTTGCAGCGCGCAGGCCTGCGGGTCCTGTGGCGGGACAACCAGTCCGGCTGCAAGGGCACCTGCGACCGCGTCGCCTTCCAGGACCTGAGCGAGAGCAAGGATCCGACCTTGTGCGCCGGCGGCGAGTGCCATGACGAGATCCTCCTGCGCGACTTGCAGGCCTTCATCGACGGGCTGCAACAGGACACCGTGCTGGTCCTGCACCAGATGGGCAGCCACGGCCCGGCCTACTTCAAGCGCTATCCCAGGGAGTACGAGAAGTTCACCCCGGTCTGCGCCAGCAACGACTTCAGCGCCTGCTCGCGGGACAGCATCATCAACGGCTACGACAACACCCTGCTGTACACCGACCACGTGCTGGCCAGTCTGATCGACCTGCTGCGCAAGAACGAAGAGCGCATCGATACCGGCATGCTCTACCTCTCCGACCATGGCGAGTCGCTCGGCGAGTACAACCTCTACCTGCATGGCACGCCTTACCTGCTGGCGCCGGACCAGCAGAAGCACGTCGGCATGCTGGCCTGGTTCTCGCCCGGCTACCAGAGCGCCTTCGGCCTCGACAGTGGCTGCCTGCGCCAGCGCAGCGACGAGGAGCTGTCCCAGGACAACCTGTTCCACTCGATGCTCGGCCTGCTGGAAGTGCGCACCGGCGCCTACGATCCCGGCCTCGACCTGTTCGCCCCGTGCCGTGCGCCCGAGGTCCTGCAGGCGCTCAAGGCCGACGGCGGACGGGCGCTGTACTCCGAGGAAGCGTCTGGCCAGGAGCCGCCGGCTTCCTGATACGACCCGGCGAAAGGACTATTTCCTTCGCCTCGCGGAAGGGTAAGGTTCAGCCTCGGAACCCGCGAGGACGCCCATGGATCACCACGCCCAACACCACCCCAGGAGCCGCGCCTGCGTGCTGCCCAACGGCCTGCGCCTGCACCTGGCGCATGATCCGGCGGCATCGCGCGCCGCTGCCTGGCTGCGGGTGGCGGCGGGCAGCCACGACGAGCCGAGCGCGCATCCCGGCCTGGCCCACTTCCTCGAGCACCTGTCGTTTCTCGGTGGCGCGGCGTTTCCCGGCGACGAGCGCCTGATGCCGTGGTTGCAGGTGCGCGGCGGCCAGGTCAACGCCAGCACCCGGGGCAGGACCACCGACTATTTCTTCGAGGTGACGGCGGAGCACCTTGGCGCCGGTCTGGCACGGCTGATCGACATGCTCGCCCGCCCCTTGCTGGACATCGATGCGCAACGGCGCGAGCGCGAAGTGCTCGAGGCCGAATACCTGGCGCGCTCGGCCGACGAGCAGACCCTGATCGACGCGGCGCTGGCCCTCGGCCTGCCCGCCGGACACCCCCTGCGGCGTTTCGCTGCCGGGCGCCGCGACAGCCTGGCCCTGGAGAGCGATGCGTTCCAGCGGGCCCTGCGCGAATTCCATGCCGCCCACTATCACGCCGGCAATTGCCAGCTATGGCTGCAAGGGCCGCAGGCACTGGACGAGCTGGAGAGGCTGGCGCAGCGTGCCTGCGCCGACCTGCCGGGGCGCGCGCCAGGCGCGAGTCCGCCGCCGCCGCCGTTGCTGCCCTTCGCCGGCGAAGCGCTGGCGCTGCGCCTGCCGGGACCTCCGCGGCTGGTGCTGGGCTTTGCCCTC
This sequence comes from Pseudomonas sp. 2VD, assembly GCF_005503585.1. Classification (NCBI taxonomy): domain Bacteria; kingdom Pseudomonadati; phylum Pseudomonadota; class Gammaproteobacteria; order Pseudomonadales; family Pseudomonadaceae; genus Pseudomonas; species Pseudomonas sp. 2VD. Next base: position 291 of record NZ_SCND01000012.1, on the reverse strand, counting down.
GACGCTTTGCGAGGGACCGACGAACAGACCCTGCTGGCGTTCGCCGAATTGCTCGGCGATCGCTCGCCGGGCGGGTTGCTGGCGGCACTCGGCGAACAGGGCCTGGGCGAATCGGTGGCGCTGCGGGTGGTTCATCGGGACGCGCGGCAGGCGCTCCTGGCGTTGACCTTCGAACTGTTCGACGGCAGCGCGGCGGCGGCGCTGGAGGCGGCCTTTTTCGACTGGCTGGGCGCCCTGCGCGACGATGCCGCCAGCCTGCTGGCGGCGCGCCGGCCGTTGCTGGCGGAGCCC
>NZ_SCND01000129.1:0-14707 GCF_005503585.1 Pseudomonas sp. 2VD | reverse complement strand
GTAAGTGTGATGTGGCGCCAGGTGCTGGATGATCCAGGGAGCAAGTTTCCACTTGCCTCCGTGGTAGCGCAGGATTGGGCGACGAACCCCTTTCATGACGTGCTCTCCTGCTCCGCCTTGCGGCGCTTGAGCTGGTCGCGAAGCTGAGTGGGGAGACTGCTGATCCTCAGCGTGTCGCGCTCCTCGTCGTACTCGATCCTGGAGCCCAGCAGGTGCGCCTCGAAGCTGATCGACAGGCCCTCGGCGCGGCCGGTGAAGCGGCGGAACTGGTTGAGGGTGCGCTTGTCCGCCGGGATTTCCGGCGACAGGCCGTAGTCCTTGTTACGGATGTAGTCGTAGAACGCCCGCGGCTGCTGGTCGTCCATCAGTTCCGAAAGCGCGTCGAGGGTCATCGGCTCGCCGATGCGCGCCTGGGAGGTGGCGTAGTCGACCAGCGTCTCGGTTTTCTCGCGGGCCTGCTGCTCGGCCATGCCCTCGCTTTCCACGAAATCGCTGAAGGCTTTCAGCAGGGTGCGCGTCTCGCTCGGCGAATCCACCCCTTCCTGGCAGCCGATGAAGTCGCGGAAGTAGTCGGAGACCTTCTTCCCGCCCTTGCCCTTGATGAACGAGATGTACTGCATCGACTGCTTGTTGTTGCGCCACTCGGAAATGTTGAGCCGCGCGGCCAGGTGCAACTGGCCGAGGTCCAGGTGACGCGACGGGGTGACCTCCAGCGATTCGTTCACCGCCACGCCTTCGCTGTGGTGCAGCAGGGCGATCGCCAGGTAGTCGGTCATGCCTTGCTGGTAGTGGGCGAACAGGACGTGGCCGCCGGTGGAGAGGTTGGACTTTTCCATCAGCTTCTGCAGGTGCTCGACCGCTTCGTGGCTGAAGCCGACGAAGTCGCGGCCGCCGTCCAGGTACTCGCCGAGCCAGCCGCTGAACGGGTAGGCGCCGGACTCGTCGTAGAAGAAGCCCCAGGCCTTGTTCTTGGCGTTGTAGCTTTCGTTGAGGTCGGCCAGCAGGTTCTCGATGGCCTGGGAGTCGCCCAGCTCGGCGTCGCGCGCGTGGAGCACGGCCGGGGTGCCGTCGGGCTTCTTCTCGATCAGGTGGACGATGGCGTGTTTGATAGGCATCAGAAAGACTCCTGGTTCAGGGAACGCTGCCTGTCGGCTCGACGGAGCAGGGCGCGGGCATTGAGCTCGCCGCGCGCGTCGCTTGGCGTGGAAGAGATGAAGATCGAGGCGCAGCCGATCTTGCTGAGCTTCAAGTGGCCGCCGGCGGAGCGGTCGACGCTCCAGCCTTCGGCTTGAGCGAAGGCCACCAGCCGGCGGACGCTTTCCCGGGCGCCGCGAAGGAAACTACGCATCCGTGGTCTCCTCACTGTTGAGCTGCAGCCAGGTCTCCATCTCTGCAAGGGAGCGGGGAAGGCTATCGGTGGCGGCGGCATCCAGGAGACGTTTCACCAGCGCCTGAAGGCTGCGACGATCGCTCTGTCGGCTGCAGGCCAGGTCGTCATGCGCGGAACGCAGCATGCGGACCTCTGTGCGCAGTTGAGCGAGCTCGTCCTCAGCCGGCCGGTAAGCGGTGACGTCAGGCATCGTGCGCTACCTCCTTGGGATTTCTACAGGACAGTTCCCAGCGGCTCTCGATGCGCTTTTCGTGGTCGCCTGCCTGTGCCGGCATACGGGTGATGTAGGCGTTGTCCTCGCCGAACAGCCGTTCGGCAAGGCGGGAGGCTGCCACCTTGTCGCTCCAGGTGCAGGTCGCACGCTGCTTCTGAATGGTATTGGTCCAGAAGCCGGCGCCATCGAACTTGACGATGCACTGATAGGTCTGGGATGCCTTCATGATTCGGCCTCCTTGCTGAGTGCATCACCGACCTGAACGGCCACCAGTTCGGGCAACTCCGGCTCATGCCCGGGATAGTTGTTGGCCAACTGATGCAGGAACTCACGTGCGGCGTCCTTGCTGCCTGCAATGCGGAACACCGCGGTGAGGTGCTGGGAGTCCTGAGTGCCGCAGCAGAGGTGCGGCACCAGGCTCACTTTCAGCGAGCAACTGAACAGGTATCGCGGGATCCATACCGACCAGAAGTAAGCCGAAAGCAGTTGCCCTGGAGCGCGCGTAGTGACCACCAGGGTCCCGGCCTGAGTGGTCGAGATTTCGATGTACCCCAGTTCCTCCAGCTCACGAAGCTCTCGCTCCATCGAGCTGGGTGCGACCGTGCTCTCGTCACGAGAAAGGCGCGAGATCACTTGGCTGAGGGCGTCCAGCTCGATCGGGTTGACCCCAACGTGATTGGCATGAACCACCGCCGAGTCGGTGAACGCGGCCGAGGCGTGGATGCTCGGAAAACGGGCTTCAGTGTTCATCACGGACAGCCTCCAACTGATGGACGTCGTAGCTCCCGCAGCAGGGGCAGACCAAGACCTCAGCTTCACCTTCCGGGGTGTTCTCTGCGGGGAGGATTTGGCGCACCAGGTGGAGAGGGTGGTGCTGACCGCAATTCATGCACTCGTGGGTGACCAGGTGCTGGGAAGCGTTCATGCGTGGACTCCTTGCCGGCGTGGGCCGGCAACTGGCAGCGGAAGATGAGATGAAAAATGAGATTGCAGGACCGGTAGCGCTGAAGGCGTGACGGTCGCTGCTAAAAGGGAGCCGGACGCATCCGGTGGTAAGGTTGGCGTCGCCAAACAAACCCACCCAGACCACAGGAGGTCCGGCATGAAGAACGAATACCGCTTTGGATACGACGAGATGCTTATCCAGATCCAGGCATGCGTTCCTGACTCACAAAAGGGGGACGGATTGCCTATGACGATGGCCAGAGCGCAATGGATAAGCCAAGTCTTTGTGCTGTGTACCCTTGGTAACTCACTGGCACGTGACAAAGGCTGGAGGCTATGGGGCATGGATGCCATTGAGTATGCGCTCATGCGTCGCTACTCCTGGCCACTGGAAACCATTCGGGAGATGCCAATTCGGGATAGGTGGCTAGCACTGCATGAAGAACTGGCGGATTTGCAATGGGATGAAGAGGCTCAGCAGGTATGGCTAGCGAAGATCGAACCAGTGCTGCCAGGCGCACCGGGGACGGACTACGACGTCTGGCGTTCGGATGCGCCAGGATTTCAATTACCCCAAGCTCCTGGCTATCTAGTGGTCCGGTAACGAATGCTTCGGGTCTCGAGCGCTTATCGGGCCAAATCTGTTCGGGGTCGATCCTGACCACCGTGGAAAAGCGATAGCCGTGCTCCTGCCAGTGCAAGACTGCCCCGCACCGGTGACTAATCAATCCCTCCTGCTCGAGCCGCTGAGCCACCCAGCTTGGGCGTAGCCCTCCGTATGGTATGTCCTCACGGCTGTTAAGAACGTACTCGATGACACCGTGGATGAGGGCAGCGCTGGGAACAAGTAGGCAGGCATCCAATAGCCAGGCATTGGCGGCGGACCCGTCATACACTCGTCCGTGGTGGCAGAAGTTCTGCAAGGCTTGTATCCATTCGGCGCTCGCTATCGAAAGGAGATTGTTAGCGGGCTGCTGGTCACGCATGACTAGACTCCTTGCCGGCTCCCGCCGGCGAGAGATCGGAAGTTCAATGAAGGGGCTCATGCAAGAGCTCCCTGCCAAGTTGGTGCAAGGTCGGCGAAGCGGGTCTGGTTGGCGATGAAGGCGGCGCGGACGGTGCCGATCGGGCCGTTGCGGTACTTGCCGATGATGATTTCGGCGATGCCCTTGGCCTCGGTGTTGGGGTGGTAGACCTCGTCGCGGTACACGAACATGATCACGTCCGCGTCCTGCTCGATTGCGCCGCTCTCACGCAGGTCTGCGTTGTTCGGTCGCTTGTTCGGCCGGTTCTCCAGGCTGCGATTGAGCTGGGATAGGGCCACGACGGGGCAGTCCATCTCCTTGGCCAGCGCTTTCAGCGAGCGGGAGATCTCCGAGATCTCGGTGGCTCGGTTTTCCAGGCCTGGGCAGCGCATCAGCTGCAGGTAGTCGACCAGGATCAGTACGGGGTGGCCGTACTTCCTGGCTGCACGGCGAACCTTGGCGCGCAGCTCTGTCGGCGTCAGGTTGCCCTGGTCGTTGATGACCAGTCGGCTGCCATAGTCGTTTATGCGCTGGATCGCGACGGTCAGCCTGGGCCAATCCTCTTCTTGCAGTTGGCCCTTCATCAGCTTGCCAAGGTCCAGGTGGCCGAGCAGGGCAGCAAGCCTGAACAGCAGCTGCTCTGCTGGCATTTCCATGCTGTAAACCTGGACAGACTTCTGTTGGTCGCTCTGCAGCGCGGCGTCGATCAAGTTGAGGGCAAACGACGTTTTGCCCATCGAGGGACGGGCACCGACGATGATGAGATCCGACTTCTGTAGTCCGCCGGAGAGCTCGTCGAGATCCTTCAGGCCTGTCGGGACCCCCGTTACCGTCACGTTGTTGTTGAAGCGGTAATCGATGGTGTCGACGATCTTCGCGAGGCCCTTGTTGATATCGATAAAGTCGGACTTGTGCTGATCTTGGCCGAGGGCGAACAGCTTCTGCTCGATCTCCTCCTGAACCTCACAGGGATTCGCCTGGTGGTTCGAGGCGGTTCTGGTGCAGTGGTGCCCGAGAGACATCAACTGCCGCAGGTGCGCCCGATCGCGAACGATCTGCGCGTAAGCCTCGATATTGGCCACGGAGGGCGTGTTGTCGGCGAGCTGGCCGAGGTAGGCCAGCCCGCCGGCTTCTGGAAGGTCTTCGATCGCTTCCGACACCGTCACGACGTCAAACGGGGCGTCCTTCGCGGCCAACTCGCTGATGGCGGTGAATATCAGCCGATGCTCATGCCGGAAGAAGTCCTCCTTCTGCAGTTGATCGCCGACAATGTCCCATGCCGCGTTGTCCAGCATCAGACCGCCGAGTACCCCTTGCTCCGCCTCGACGGAGTGCGGCGGCGTAAGTTCCAGAACACTCACTTCGAGTCCTCCCGGCCGATCTGCATGAACGTGCTTCCGCCCGGGGCGCCGATGATCTCCAGCGCTTTCACCTCCACCTTGGCGGACTCGATGATCACCGAACTCACATGAGCCACCGCTTTCGCGCGTTCGATATCCAGAGGCTTCTCTTCGTCCAGCAGGCCTTCGATGGTGGCAAAGAGGTGATTACGCAGATCCTCAATCTTGTTTTTCATGCTCGACCTCCTGAATGGTGCGCTTGAGCTTGCTGATGACGCGGATTGCGCTCTTCAGCTCAGGTGGATAGCGATGGATGGAGTTGCGGCGCATGCGTTCGGCCCGGGTGATGAGCTCCAGGTTGTCGATGACGACGTTCTGCTTGTTGTTGTCCTTGAAGCAGACGCAATGGCCGGTTGGGATGGGGCCGAAGTGTTCTTCCCAGAGCAGGATGTGCATGCCCTTCCAGTCCCGGGGGGGATAACCGGTATCCGAGATCTTTCGTTGCAGGTAGCCATCAGCGCTGACCCGTGTACTGCCGACTGGGAGCCATGTGTGGGGCTTCTGCCCCTTCTTGAACTGCGTTTCCGATGAGCGTCCTCGCGCGGGAAGCCCCTTCATGCCGCAGTTCCATGGGGTGTTTCCCTTCTTGAACCGAGTTGCGCTGCCCCAGTCCTGCCGGATCTTCTTGGAGAACTCGGGGCTTTTTTTCAGCCCGAGCCGATACGCTTTGGAGCAGATCTGCTGGAGCGTTTTGTTCAACCTGGCTGCCAGGACCTCGTTCGGCATATCCGGATACAGGCGCAGCAGCACCAGTTCCTGTTCGGCGGTCCAGGTTTCGCGGATGCAGCGCTCCTTTCGGTTGCTGAATTTGCGGCGGGCACGCACCAGAGCCTCGTAGGCGATGTTCGAGAGAGCAGAGCGAGTCATCGGGAACCTCCCTGCTCGAGCGCGCCCTGAACTCGCCGGCTGACGCCGCGGTGCAGGCGAGTGTTTTTGCCGTGCTCCCAGCCTGCGTGCAGCGAAGCCTGGTCATAGGCCAGGGGCTTCGTCGGCGCTGCCGGCTCCAGGAGTTTCAGCTCCGGATGGTGTAGTTCGAGGTAGGCCTTGATGGCTGCTTGAGTCGACTCGTCCGGCCTGCCGGCAAAGTCACGTACCAGCGAACGCACTGCGAGAAGCCAGCCTTCGACGAAGAGCTTGCTGCGACGGCGCTTGGTCGACAGCTTGCAGCGCTTCTGTTGGGCGACATGAGCTGAGCGCGCCGCCACCAGTTGGTGGTGGAGCGTAGAGTAGGCGTGAGCGGCTAGCTCAGGGCCGATCCCACGACCCATGAACTTGAACGTCCAGCCCGCTGGCATCGCGTAAGCGGCCAGGTAGTCGCAGCCGAAGGAACTGGCGCAGATCCCGGCCAGTTCATGCAGCCATGGGGCAGGAGAGCGCCTGGTTCGAGTGGGAATGCACGCGGTTTCCACCGTGTGGGCCGAGATATCCGCATCGCTGAGGTCGAACTGGCGCTTCAGGATCGCGGCCTGGCGCAATGCGGTTTCCGCCTCGTTCGGCGTGGCCCCCTTGGCATTCGCCAGGGCCATCAGCTTCTCGACCTTGGCGAGGACTTTTTGCTTGTCCATTACGCGTCCCCCTTGCAGCAGGTTGAGCCCTGCACGGGCGCGGTGCGGTCCAGGCGCTCGATCTCAGCCAGCGCCAGGGCGCAGGCCTTGACCATATCTCGTCGCACCGTGGTTGGCTTCCACCACTGCTCATCCCAAGGCCATGCCAGCGACACCAGCAGGGCGGCGGTTCCATCGTTCGGAGCGCTGGAGCCGGCCAGGGCGTAGCAGGCGGCGGCTCGGGCCATCTGGCCGTGGCTGTGCTCGTCGTCGTGCTCTGGCGTCCAGCCTTCGGCCTCGATCTGCCGGCGGCGCTCGGCTTGGACATCGAGCCATGCTTGGGGAACAGGGGATAGGCTCGAGGTGGGGTAAATTCGGTCTGCGACCTGCCTTACCCGGTCGACAATAGCCAGGGCTGCTACGTCGCCCAGTGCGACCTCCAGGGCGGCGAGCAGGTTGGCCATCAAGAACTGCTCACGCTCGTCCGCGTGGCTTTTTGCGTTTGGGCGCCTGTTCCAGTCGACCTGTGCTGAATACCTCGCTGTTACCGGGTCTGGCTCGCAGTAGGACGGCCCGATGTGAACCTGGCAGTCCTGGCATTCAATGGCAGAGTTCCAGGCATCGGTGTCGAGCAGCTCGGGTTCCAGCATTCGAATGTTCGTGCTGCCGCAGAGCGGGCAGGGCTTGAGCTTGGGGTCACTCATGGCCTGCCTCCCTGCCCGTCGTCGGTGCTGGGCTTAGCTTGGGAAGGGGCGGCGGCGAGCATGGCACGTGCTTTATCAATCCCGTGCAGGACGGTTGTCGGCCAAGAACCGTGTTCTGCAGCGTCAACGATCACCTTTAGAGCGCGATGCAACCCCGCAACCCTGGCTTGGACGGCCTCCAGATCTGCGGCGAGTTTCGCGTGCACCTCGTTCATGGCCGCGATGGTGAGCTTGTTGCGCTTGATTTCGGCCAGGGCGGCGTCGCGCTGATTCAAGGCCTTGGCACAAGCCTCGCTGAGCAGGCGCTCATGCTGTTCTGCTGCCGCATCGAGATCGATTGGACTCAGGTGTTCTCCGAGCGGTCGCACGTACTGGCACACCGGGCCGTTATCGGTATCGTGGATCGACAGCACGAACCAACCGGCGCCTTCGGGCCGCGTTGGGATCCACTCGCTGTATCGTTGGTCCGAACGGGCAGAGTCGTAGAGGCGAGGCGCATCCGACTCCATGAAGACGGTCTGCAACTCAAGGCCAAGCCGACGCAGCGTTTCCTGCGCTTCGTTGGAAGAGCAGTTGTCGGCCAGATCCGGATAGTTCGGATGGGTCCAGAAGCCGAACTGGTCGCGCTCGACCAGGTGGGCTTGAATCATAGGCTTCATGCCAGGCCCCCCTCGCTAATGCCAAGCACCGCACTTGCCTCTGCGGCCAGTTGCTGACCTTCCGGGCTACTGCCGACGAAGAGCATCAGCCGCTCGATGACCTTCACAGTGTCCTGGGAGGGTTGGGCGAACTCGGCCAGGTGATCGATGGCAGTCGCGATATTCCAGATAGCCCTGTTCATGTCCCGCTGGATCACGTGGATCGAGCTGGCATTGGCCGCGATGGCCAGTTGCGACTTCGTCTGCAACAGTAGGTCGTGGGCGATTTGGAGCAGGGCGTTCTGCAGGGGCTGTCCACAGGCACGCTGCTGAGCGCGAACCGGAGCGACAAGGCCCTGCAGCATCGCAGCACCTTCAGCCTCGACCAGCAGATTGTCGGAAGCACCGGCGGCGGCGCCTGCTTTGGCCATGTAGCCTTGCACGTAGGCGTCGAACTGGGTCTCGGCGATCAAGCTCAGGATGAGGTTGTTGCGGTTCTGGAGGTTCATATGAGGCCCTCCGGAGCCGATTGCAGAGCGTCTTTCCAGAGCCGAAGGGTTTCCTGCTCCTCGCTGGTCAGAGCGATCTGTGCGGTGCAGTCAGCGACCGTCTGCTTGATGACGCGCAGGCGCTCCTCGACTTCACTGCCATCGTCGTAGGCGATTTCGTTAGTCAGGTGGCTAATGAAGTCACATCGCAGGCTCCCCACCTGACTAGCGAAATACTCGGCTTCACTGCGCCACCCGATGAGCTGCTTGGGACGCTCCAGCCAGCGTTTGAGTTTTGAGTGGAGCTGGTGCGTGGAGTACAGGGGATCGAACACCTTGGCCCGGTTGTAGATCAACGCGATCTGCAGGATTTCCAGCCGCTCTTCGAGCGTATTTCCCGGAAGCGGGTAGTTCGAGGCGACCAGTTGCTTGGCCAGGCGCCCGCGCAGCTCACGCCGCTTCTTGGCCTGTTTCTCGTCGCGATCACGCTTTTCCTTCGCATGCTCGACCTGCTGGTTCACCGAGTCGAGCAAGCGCGCAGCGTCTTGTAGGAGCTGCTTTTGCTCGAAGCTCAAGTAGCAACCCAGCTTCCCGAACAGGTCAGTACCGCCACCAGTCAGCTTGCGTATTTCTCGCGCAGCGCCGGTCAACTTGGCCTGTTGGCTCCGAAGGTCGGCGGCGCTGCCGAACTTGTTCAGTTGCAGCACAAGTTCTGCGTCGACGTCGCGGGCTTGGGTGATTGGAGGCTTCGCCATGTCAGCGCCCTCCCTTGACCAGTGCTGCTACCGCCTCCGGCGTCAGCGCGAGGAAGCGGTCAGTCCACTCGGGAAAGACCTCGATGGCCAGGTTACGGATGATTTCCAGCGCGGGCGCGGATGTGCGATTCGAGGGTTGCCGCGTTTCGAGGCGGTGCGCTGGTAGCCCGCGCGATGCTGCGTTGCGAAACACGACGGCATCCGGGACAGTCGTTTCGAGCACAGAAATGTCCTGATGCTCATCGAAGATGGCACGCACATTCTCGTGAATCGCCCGGGAGTCATTGGTCTGGTCCAGGCAGTTGATGACGATCTGAACATTGGGGATCCGCATGCCGAGGCGCTCGTAGGGACGTAGTCCATCGAGCATTTGCATTGTGCCGCGGTTGAACTCGCGGGCAGTGAGCATGTTGGGCTGCAGGGGGGAAACAACCAGATCCGATGCGAGCACGACCATTTCGAGTAAAGCGGAGCGCGCACCTTGGGTGTCGATCAGCACCAGGTCGTAGCCCTGCTTCAGGGACGGCATGAGGTTTGCCAGCCGAAGCCGGCCATCGGGCGCCTGGAGCAGTAGGTTGTTGAGCTGGTTGTTCTGGTCGTTGGAAATCACGACGTCCAGGTTGGGGATAATCGTCCTGGAGATGATCCTCGCTGGGTCAGTTATGTTGGCGGCGAGCAGGTCGTAGATGCCGCCCTGGGCGACTTCAGGAAGCTCGTAGTACGAGGATAGGGAGGGCTGGACGGGGTCCAGGTCGATGAGGAGGGTTTTCAGGCCAGCATCGGCGCAAAATGCACCGAGGTTGGCGGCGGTGGTGGATTTCCCTACACCACCCTTGGTGGATACAACCGAAGTCGCTTTCGCATTCATGTCTACAGCCTCTAATGTGGGGTCATTAGAGGCTGCTGGTGTGAAAGGTGGCTGGGTAGAAACCCTTCCTAGAGAAACCTAGGCCAATTGTCTTTTAACCAATTGGTCGTAGGTTCGAATCCTACACGACCCACCATATTCAAGACGAAAAAGCCCACCTGCAAAGGTGGGCTTTTTCGTTTCTGTGCCATTACTTTCCGAATGCTGGCCTGTGGGAAGGAGGATGGTCCGCTCTTCCAGCCCAGTTTCTCCCGACGCCTGGCCTTCCAGCATGGCATTCCATCGAGCGTCTGGTGGCGGCGGGCACTGAGGCCCGGCCGCTCCATCGAACAGGAAGCCTCCCGGTACGGGTACCGGGAGGATCGATTCACAGGTTGTAGTGGCGACCTATCATGGGAACGGTCGCCGCAGCCCCGTATACCGAGTTCCAGGACTGCCAGCCAAAATTGATGCCGATCAGTCCGCCATGGATCTGGTTGGGGATTTGTGGCTCCAGCCTGCCGCTGGCCGAAGAACCCATGACATTCCCCTGGTTCCAGGCGACCAGGCCGCCCAGCAGGCCCGAGCCTCCGACCTTGCCGGAAGCGGAAGCGCCCCTGATGGTGCCGGTGCTGAAGCCTGCCAGCCCGCCGATATAGCTGTCGTATCCCGCCCTCGCATCGCCGCTGGCCGAGGCCCCCAGGACGAGAGCCCGCCAGCCTTCCAGGGAGCCGACCAGCCCGCCGACACTGGCGCCGCCGCCCCCGGTGACCGCGCCGGTGGCGTTGGCGGAGCGGATCGAGGTATTTTCGCCGCGGCCGAGCAGTCCTCCCAGGTTGTGGCCGGTCATGTCGATCACCGTCCCATGGCTGCTGGCGAGCATCAGCGAGCCTCGCAGATCGCTGCCGAGCAACCCGCCGATGGCCCTGGAACCGTTGGCGCTGACGTTGCCCGAAGCCGAGACGTTCGTCAGCGAGGCGGCATCGTTGTAGCCGACGAGTCCGCCGACGCGACTGCCCTTGCCCCCGGTGACATTGCCGGATGCGGCCAGGGTGCTGTGGTTGCCGCCCCGGTTGTGGCCGATCAGCCCTCCCACGTCACTGTTCGCCCCTGCGTTTACCCACCCGGAGGCCTTCAGGTTGGAATGATTGCCGCCGAGGTTGGACCCTATCAGGCCACCCAGGGTTTTGCCGCTATCGTCGGTGACTTCGCCACTGGCGGAACCGTTGATGATGGAACCGTACAGGTTTTCGCCGAGCAGACCGCCAACCGCTTCTGCTCCGCGGGTAGCGACGTTGCCCTTGGCGGAGGCATTGACCAGCGAGGCATTGGCGTTGAGACCGATCAGGCCGCCGGCCTGGAGTAGCGACCCACCGCTCAGGTTGCCGCTGGCACTGACGTTGGCCAGGTTGCCTGCCTGGTTGTGGCCGATCAGGCCTCCCAGGTAGCGACCGGCTTGCAGGACGACGTCGCCATGGGCGCTGGCGTTGGTGATGGCCGCGTTCAGGTTCCGGCCGATCAGCCCGCCCAGTGCTTCCGCGTCTGTGCCCCGGACCTTGCCGCTGGCCGTGGCGTGGGCGATACCACTGTTTACGTTGAGGCCGATGAGCCCTCCGTACAGGCCGTGCTGTCCGTTGCCTGAGACGTCGACGGAGGCGGATACGTCCGCCAGTCCGCCGGCGGAGCTGTATCCGACCAGTCCTCCCAGGTTCATCCCGTGACCGGTCAGCGACAGCGTTCCCTGGCTGCCGCTGCTGCGGATGAGGCCGCCGCGGTTCCTGCCTACCAGGCCCCCCGCGCCGTAGTGGCTGGCATGGTCCTTCAACTGGCCGGAGATGGCAAAATCGGCCCGGCTGTTGGAGATGCTGGCCACGCCCCTGGCTGTGCTGATGTTTTCGGCTGTGAGTCCGCCCAGAGCATAGGTGTGGCGGTTGCCGACCAGCGTGCCGCTGGCGCTGGCGTTGTCGATACTACCCAGGTTCAGCGCGACCAGCCCGCCGAGGCTGTTCAGCTTCGAGGCCGCGGCGATACGGATGTCGCTGGCGTTCACATTGTCGATGCGACCGAGGTTGACAGCGGCCAGGCTGCCGACCTGGACGTTGTAGTGGGTGGCCCGTGCTCCATCGGCGGAAATGCGTTCCAGGTTCAGGTTGCGGAGGGTGCCCCGGTTGACGCTGAACAGGCCGGAGTAGGCACCGGTGCCGTAGACGGCAAGATTATCGATGGTGTTGCCCAGGCCGTCGAAGGTACCGCCGAAGGCGCTGGCGTTGCCTATCGACAGGAAGCTGGAATTGCCGCCTGCGATTCGATTGCCAAGGACATAGCTGCCGCCCAGGTCCCTATCGATGCCGCGCAACTGCTGCAAGTCCTGGATCACGCTGTAGTCCCGCCCATTGGCGCGGAATCCTGCGTTCTTGCCGGACAGGGTGATCCGGGCGCCTTCGGCGAGGGCATAACCCTTGTCCGAATTGAATTCGACCCGGGCTCCCTGGCCGGTGAGAGAGAGGCTGTCGTCGATACGGAGAGGGCGCTGCCCGGCATTGAGAGTAAGGCTGGCGTTTTCCCCCTGGGCCGTCAGCGCGCCATTGATCCTGAGGTCCCCGCGCTCGGCGGTTAGCGTCAGGCCGTTGCCGCTGTCCCAGGACAGCGGCGCGCCGACATGCGCGTTGCCCCGGGTGGCGACCACTTCGACGTTGCTTGTGGAAAGGTTGCGGGCCAGGGTATCGGCATGCAGCGTCGGGCCTTTTCCCGCGCTGCTTGGATTCGCCAGGCCGGAACCGACATTCTCGCTGCTCCGGGCCTGAACGGTACGTGACCTGACGTTGGTGGCGGAATTGCCGAAGACCTTGTTACCGCCGGTCTGGACCTGCACGACATGCACATTGCCGGCGTCGGCGGCAATATCGGGTAGCGTCTGGACCTGGACGATGCTGGAGCCATTGGCGCCTGGGCTCAGGTTGGGGAGAGTCTGGGTCTGGACGACATCGATTCCGCTGACGCCGGGGCCGATGTTGGCACCGCTCTGGCTCTGCACGATTGTGACGCCATTGACGCCCGAGCCGATGCTGGGGCCGCTCTGGCTCTGCACGACGCTGATGCCACTTGCGCCCGAGCCGATATTGGGGCTGTTCTGGCTCTGCACGACGCTGATGCCACTCGCGCCGGCGCCGATATTGGCGCCATTCTGGCTTTGCACGACGCTGATGCCATTGGCGCCCGAGCCGATATTGGGGCTGTTCTGGCTTTGCACGACGCTGATGCCACTTGCGCCCGAGCCGATGTTGGCGCCGCTCTGGCTCTGCACTGCGGAGGTACCGTTGGCGCCGGCGGCGAGGTCGACGGCCGGCTGCTGCTGAACGATGGTCACGCCGTTGCTATCGGACGCATTGGCCCCGGCTGGGCCCTGCGCTACATGGACCTGGCCGGAACCATCACCGGCAGCGTTTGCCTGGCCGACAGCGGCTACGCTGACCTCGTGCGAGAGAATCCTCCAGGTGCCGGTTGCGCCCTGGTCGGCATGGGTGTCCACCTGCGCGGTTCGCTGTATCTCGACGTTCGCGGCCTGGTTCAGCACCAGGCCGCCATTGCCTCCGCCGAGGGCGCTGGCGTCCTGCTTGCCGGCCACCCGCACGGTACCCTGTTCGCCGCCGTCGAGGACGATGCGTCCTTCCGCGCTGCGTAGCGTCCTGGCCTCGAGAGTGCCCTGGTTGTTGACGACGGTCTTGAGCAGGCTGTCGGCGCTGCGGGCGCTCATCAGCACCTGGCCGCCATCGGCGCGGATGAGGCCGCCGTTGTGTGCAAGAGCGTCGACCGAGCCCTTGTCCACCTGCAGGTTGAGCAGGCCGTCGCCGTCGAAATTGAGGTTGATGCCCTGGCCTGCGCCCAGGGCCACGTCGCCGAGTTGCGCCTGGATCACGCCGTCGTTGCTGACCCGGGCGCCCAGCAGGGCGATGCTGCCGCCTTCGCTGGCTTGCAGGCTGCCGGCATTGCTTACGGTTGCGCCGGAGTCGCCGGAGAACTGGTAGTTGCCGGCGAGGAAGTCCCTGTCGGCCAGGTCCAGGGTGGAAGCCACCAGGCCGCCTACGTTGACCTGGGCGGACTTGCCGAAGACCACGCCGTTGGGATTGACCAGGAAGACCTTGCCGTTGGCATCTATCCGCCCCTGGATATCGCTGCCGTTGCGGCCGATCACCCGGTTCAGGGCGACGGCGTCCTGGCCCGGCTGGTGGAAGCTGACCCGCTCATCGGCACGGACGCTGAACTCGTTCCAATTAGTGATCAGCTTGTGGCTCTGCTGGTCGATGACCATATGCCGGCCATCGGTGGATGTCTGGAATCCGGCATCGCCTGAAACGACCGTGGCGCCGCTGGGCAGGGCGAAGGCGGGGGCCTGGCAGAACAGGCCGAGCAGTGACGCTCCGGCGACTACGAGCGCCTTGCCGCGTCCGCTCTTGCTGCGCCGACGGGTACCTTCGCTTGCGACGTTCCAACAGCCTGTGGCCTGGTTCCAGACCAGCGTATAGCTCTTGTTCATGGCTTTTCCTTTCAGTGGGGCCCGCCGGCATGGCGGGCGGGAGCTTGCTCAGAAGTAGCGGGTCGCTTGCAACCACAGCCGGGGAGTGCGCTTGGGCTCGATGTTGTTTTCCTGGCTCAGGGGCCAGGCGGCGGTCAGGCTGACCTGGTGATCCGTTCCGTACCAGGTTGCGCCGCTGCCGACGGCGGCCATGCGGTTGCGATTGCCTTCCGTGGTATTGGGG
>NZ_SCND01000128.1:0-14846 GCF_005503585.1 Pseudomonas sp. 2VD | reverse complement strand
GAGAAGGACAGGGTGGACAGCGCATCGATGATCCGCGTCTTGCCCATCACCCGCCCCCAGCGGGTTTCCACGCCGATGATGCCGACGATGATCTCCGGCGGCACGCCGTAGACGCGCGATGCCCGTTGCAGGTCGGTTTCGTATTGGTCCCAGAACAGCACGCCGTTCTGTACGTTGCCTGGCGTGACGAACTTCTTCCGGTAGCGCAGCCAGGCGCCGTTCGGTCCGCTGGGTGGGGTATAGGTCGGGGCTTGCCGGTCCATCAGGCGGATCACCCAGTCCAGGCGCTGGGTCTGGGCGAACAGGTCGTGCAGTTGCTGGCGGTTGAAGCCGTGCTGGCTGACCATCCTGTCGATGAAGCGCTGTGCCGCCGGATTGTTCGCGTAATCGCCGCGCAGCGGCAGTATCGGTTGCACCGACTGGCGTACGGGGCGGGGGGAAATGCCGGTGCGGGCCTGGGGTTTGGCGGCGGGTTTCGGTGGTGGCGTCGGTTCGCTGCTGCATGCTGAGACCAGAAGGAACAGGGGCAGGGCGAGGGCGGTACGGCGCATCTGGGGTCTTCTTGGCGGAATGACGATGCCCGCTATGCTAGCGCAGTGCCGCTGGCGTACAAGTCGAGCCGCCGAAAGGGGGGCGGACCGTCTGCTCGCTGTCGCGGCGACGGCTTTGTCCGGTCCGGGACGATGCCGTCTCAGCTTTGTCCGCCCGGTCTGCGAAACGCCCCTGGAAAACCTCTCGACGCCAGTGTTTTCGCCGGCTGCGAGGCTGAGCGCTGATGGCTATATGGGTATATTTTTTCGGTATAAATGGCGAATCTTTTAGAGCCTTGCGCTGTGATAGAGTGCGCGTTCGTCTACGGCCCGACGGCCGTCCATAAGCAATTCCGTGAGTAGCCATGGTCGACAAACTGACGCACCTGAAACAGCTGGAGGCGGAAAGCATCCACATCATCCGCGAGGTGGCCGCCGAGTTCGATAACCCGGTGATGCTGTACTCGATCGGCAAGGATTCCGCGGTCATGCTGCACCTGGCCCGCAAGGCCTTCTTCCCCGGCAAGCTGCCCTTCCCGGTGATGCACGTGGACACCCGCTGGAAATTCCAGGAGATGTACAGGTTCCGTGATCGGATGGTCGAGGAAATGGGCCTGGACCTGATCACCCACGTCACCCCGGACGGCGTCCCCCAGGGCATCAACCCGTTCACCCACGGCAGCGCCAAGCACACCGACGTGATGAAGACCGAGGGACTCAAGCAGGCCCTGGACAAGTACGGTTTCGACGCTG
This sequence comes from Pseudomonas sp. 2VD, assembly GCF_005503585.1. Classification (NCBI taxonomy): domain Bacteria; kingdom Pseudomonadati; phylum Pseudomonadota; class Gammaproteobacteria; order Pseudomonadales; family Pseudomonadaceae; genus Pseudomonas; species Pseudomonas sp. 2VD. The sequence continues at coordinate 13,563 of NZ_SCND01000128.1, read as the reverse complement.
CCTTCGGCGGTGCGCGCCGCGACGAGGAGAAGTCGCGGGCCAAGGAACGGGTCTATTCGTTCCGCGACAGCAAGCACCGCTGGGACCCGAAGAACCAGCGTCCCGAGCTGTGGAACATCTACAACGGCAAGGTGAAGAAGGGCGAGTCGATCCGCGTCTTCCCGCTGTCCAACTGGACCGAGCTGGACATCTGGCAATACATCTACCTGGAAGGCATCCCGATCGTCCCGCTGTACTTCGCCGCCGAGCGCGAGGTTATCGAGAAGAACGGCACGCTGATCATGATCGACGACGAGCGCATCCTCGAGCATCTCTCTGACGAAGAGAAAGCCCGCATCGAGAAGCGCATGGTGCGCTTCCGTACCCTCGGCTGCTACCCGCTCACCGGCGCGGTCGAGTCCAGCGCCACCACGCTGCCGGAAATCATCCAGGAAATGCTCCTGACGCGTACTTCCGAACGCCAGGGCCGGGTCATCGACCATGACCAGGCCGGTTCGATGGAAGAAAAGAAACGTCAGGGCTATTTCTGAGGGTACGCAGCATGTCTCATCAATCCGATCTGATCAGCGAGGACATCCTCGCCTACCTGGGGCAGCACGAACGCAAGGAACTGCTGCGCTTCCTTACCTGCGGCAACGTCGATGACGGCAAGAGCACCCTGATCGGGCGCCTGCTGCATGACTCCAAGATGATCTACGAGGATCACCTCGAGGCCATCACCCGCGACTCGAAGAAAGTCGGCACCACGGGCGACGACGTCGACCTGGCGCTGCTGGTCGACGGCCTGCAGGCCGAGCGTGAGCAGGGCATCACCATCGACGTGGCGTACCGCTACTTCAGCACCGCCAAGCGCAAGTTCATCATCGCCGACACGCCCGGTCATGAGCAGTACACCCGCAACATGGCCACCGGTGCCTCGACCTGCGACCTGGCGATCATCCTGATCGATGCCCGCTACGGCGTGCAGACCCAGACCCGCCGGCACAGTTTCATCGCGTCCCTGCTGGGCATCCGGCATATCGTGGTCGCCATCAACAAGATGGACCTGAAGGACTTCGACCAGGGTGTCTTCGAACAGATCAAGGCCGACTACCTGGCCTTTGCCGAGAAGATCGGTCTGAAGACCAGTTCGCTGCACTTCGTGCCGATGTCGGCGCTCAAGGGCGACAACGTGGTCAACAAGTCCGAGCGTTCGCCCTGGTACGCCGGCCAGTCGCTGATGGAAATCCTCGAAACCGTCGAGATCGCAGCCGACCGCAACCTCGATGACATGCGCTTCCCGGTGCAGTACGTGAACCGGCCGAACCTGAACTTCCGCGGTTTCGCCGGCACCCTGGCCAGCGGCGTGGTGCGCAAGGGCGACGAGGTGGTGGCCTTGCCGTCGGGCAAGGGCAGCAAGGTGAAATCCATCGTCACCTTCGAGGGCGAACTGGAGCAGGCCGGTCCCGGCCAGGCCGTCACCCTGACCCTGGAAGACGAGATCGACGTTTCCCGCGGCGACATGCTGGTGCATGCCGACAATCGCCCGCTGGTCACCGACGGCTTCGATGCCATGCTGGTGTGGATGGCCGAGGAGCCGATGCTTCCGGGCAAGAAGTACGATATCAAGCGCGCTACCAGCTATGTGCCGGGTTCGATTCCGAGCATCGTCCACAAGGTGGACGTGAATACCCTGGAGCGGACCCCGGGCAGCGAGCTGAAGCTGAACGAGATCGCCAGGGTCAAGGTCAGCCTGGACGCGCCCATCGCGCTCGATGGCTATGAGCAGAACCGCACCACCGGCGCCTTCATCGTCATCGATCGCCTGACCAACGGCACCGTTGGCGCCGGCATGATCGTCTCCGCTCCGCCGGCGGCCCATGGCAGCAGCGCGCATCACGGTTCGAATGCCCATGTGACGCGCGAGGAGCGTGCCGGCCGCTTCGGCCAGCAGCCGGCGACCGTACTGTTCAGCGGCCTCTCCGGCGCCGGCAAGAGCACCCTGGCCTACGCCGTGGAGCGCAAGCTGTTCGATATGGGCCGCGCGGTCTACGTGCTGGACGGGCAGAACCTGCGCCACGACCTGAACAAGGGGTTGCCGCAGGACCGCGCCGGGCGCACCGAGAACTGGCTGCGTACCGCCCATGTCGCCAAGCAGTTCAACGAGGCCGGGTTGATCAGCCTCTGCGCCTTCGTCGCGCCGAGCGCGGAAGGGCGCGAGCAGGCCAGGGCGCTGATCGGCGCCGAGCGCCTGATCACCGTCTATGTGCAGGCGTCGCCGCAGGTCTGCCGCGAACGCGATCCCCAGGGGCTGTATGCGGCGGGCGAGGACAATATCCCCGGCGAGTCCTTCCCCTACGACGTGCCGCTGGATGCCGACCTGGTGATCGATACCCAGGCGCTGAGCGTCGAGGACGGCGTGAAGCAGGTGCTCGACCTGTTGCGCGAACGCCAGGCGATCTGATCGTCTCGCAGCCATGAAAAAGCCCCGCGGATGCGGGGCTTTTTCATGGGCGTCGGCAGGTTCGCGCAGCGCGTCAGTACTTGCCTTTCAGGCCGTAGGTGGCGTCGAGGGTGCCGGGGCTGTCCGGGCTCTTCGGCGCATAGTCCTTCGGCACTTCGCCGGAGGCCGGCGGAGTCAGGCGCTCGCGGCGCTCGGCCGGATAGGCCTCGTCGGCATGCAGCGCAGCCAGCAGGCGCTGGCGGGTCTGTTCGTCCAGGGCCAGGCGCTGGGCGCCGTCGGAGAGGTGCTCCTGCACGTCCTGGTAGCTCTGGGTCAGCTTCTTCACGAGGCTGGCGGTGGTGTTGAAATGGGTCACGACTTCGCGCTGATAGCTGTCGAAGCGGTCCTGCAGGTCGTCCATCTGGCGTTGCACCTTGTTCGGCGCGGCGTTGGGCAGCAGGCGGGCGATCAGAAAACCGATGGCGACCCCGGCGACCAGGGCGAGGGCCGGCAGCAGCCAGGCGGTGAGCGACTGTTCCACGCGAATCCTTCCTCTATAGACGGCTTTGCTTTACGTTAACGGCTTGAGTCCGAGCTGTATACCACGGCACGCGAGTAAGTGCCTGTGTCGCTTGGAGTAATCTGCTAGACGAGTCGACCCGAGCCGGGGTCACGGAGTTCCTGTTTGTCTACCCGCGAAATCCCTGTATCCATCGATGGCCCCTGCGGGCCGCTGGAAGCCCTGCACCTCGATCTGCCCGATGCCCGCGGCATCGCCCTGGTCTGCCATCCGCACCCGCTGTTCGCCGGCACCATGCAGAACAAGGTGGTCGCCACTCTGCAACGCAGTGCCCGCGATGCCGGCCTGGCGACCCTGCGTTTCAACTTCCGTGGCGTTGGCCAGAGCGCCGGCAGCTATGGCGAGGGGATCGGCGAGATCGACGACGCCGAGGCCGCCGCGCGCTGGTTGCTGGCACGCCATCCGGGGTTGCCGCTGACACTGATGGGCTTTTCCTTCGGCTCCTGCGTCGCCGGCAATCTGGCGGGTCGCCTGGAAGCGGAGGGCGTCGGGCTGGCGCGGCTGTTCATGATCGCGCCGCCGGTGGAACGCTTCGCGGTCAGCCTGCCTGCGCGTTGCCCGCTGACCGTGGTGCAGCCGGAGGACGACGACGTGGTCACGCCGGCCGCGGTATATGCCTGGAGCGAGTCCCTGGCACGACCGCACGAGCTGTTGCGGGTGGCGGAAAGCGGACATTTCTTCCATGGCAAGCTGATCGATCTGAAGGACCTGTTGCTGCCACGCCTGCAGGACTGACGTTGTCGCGCCGGCCCTGCTACCATCCGGCGCGCCATTCTTTTCTTTGCCTGACATCTGGTATCGCATGACTACTCGTATCCTGACCGGCATCACTCCTACCGGCACTCCGCACCTGGGCAACTACGCCGGCGCCATCCGCCCGGCGATCCTCGCCAGCCGTCGGAGCGACGTGGATTCGTTCTACTTCCTGGCGGACTACCACGCCTTGATCAAGTGCGACGATCCCGCTCGTATCCAGCGCTCGCGCCTGGAAATCGCCGCGACCTGGCTGGCCGGCGGCCTGGACGTCGAGCGTGCGACCTTCTACCGGCAGTCGGACATCCCCGAGATTCCCGAGCTGACCTGGTTGCTCACCTGCGTCAGTGCCAAGGGTCTGCTCAACCGCGCGCATGCCTACAAGGCCGCGGTGGACCGCAATGTCGAGGCCGGCGAAGACCCGGACGCCGGCGTGACCATGGGCCTCTACAGCTATCCGGTGCTGATGGCCGCGGACATCCTGATGTTCAACGCGCACAAGATCCCGGTCGGCCGCGACCAGGTGCAGCACGTGGAGATGGCCCGCGACATCGGCCAGCGTTTCAACCACCTGTTCGGCAACGGCCGCGAGTTCTTCGTCCTGCCCGAAGCGGTGATCGAGGAAAACGTCGCCACCCTGCCGGGCCTGGACGGGCGCAAGATGTCCAAGAGCTACGACAACACCATCCCGCTGTTCAGCCCTTCCAGGCAGCTCAAGGACGCCATCGCACGCATCGTCACCGACTCGCGCGCGCCGGGCGAGCCGAAGGACCCGGACAGTTCGCACCTGTTCCTTCTTTACTCGGCCTTCGCCAGCGCCGAACAGGTCGCAGCGTTCCGCCAGGAACTGCTCGACGGCCTGGCCTGGGGCGAAGCCAAGCAGCGCCTGTTCCAGTTGCTCGACAACGAACTGGGCGAGGCTCGCGAGCGTTACCAGGCGCTGATCGCCAAGCCGGACGATATCGAGGACATTCTCCTCGCCGGTGCCGCCAAGGCGCGCCGCATCGCCACCCCATTCATCGCCGAGTTGCGCGAGGCAGTCGGCCTGCGCTCCCTGCGCGAGCCGCTGAAAAGTACCGAGAGCGGCAAGAAGAAGGCCGCCAAGGCTGCGCGCCTGGTCAGCTTCCGCGACGACGACGGCAGCTTCCGCTTCCGCCTGCTGGACGCCGCCGGCGAACAGCTACTGCTGTCCCGCGCCTTCGCCGACGGCAAGGCCGCCGGTGCGGTGAGCAAGCGCCTGCTGGCTGGCGAGACTGCTGACCTGCGGGCCGAGGGCAATGCCTTTGGCCTGTGGCTGGATGGCGAGGCGGTGGCGCAGAGCCCGGCCTTCGCCGACGCCGCCGCCCGTGACGCCGCCATCGAGCGCACCCGCGAAGCGCTGGCACCGCAGGAGTAGGCAGCCCCGGTACATCCTCGACGGATGGCCGATTGCCAAGAGACGGGGTCGTCGCTAAAGTGACGGCCCCGTTTTCGTTGCATTGCTACCGATCATGACGCCCCTCGAGCGCTACCAGGCCGATCTCCAACGCCCCGATTTCTTCCACGATGCCGCACAGGCGAATGCCGTGAAGCATCTGCAACGCCTCTACGATGACCTGGTCGCCGCCGACCACGCCAAGCCCGGCCTGTTCGGCAAGCTGCTCGGCAGGAAGTCCGGCGGGCCGGTGAAGGGCCTGTATTTCTGGGGCGGCGTCGGCCGTGGCAAGACCTACCTGGTGGACACTTTCTTCGAGTCGCTGCCGTTCGAGCAGAAGGTGCGCACGCACTTCCACCGCTTCATGAAGCGGGTGCACGAAGAACTGAAGACCCTCAAGGGCGAGAAGAACCCGCTGACCATCATCGGCAAGCGCTTCGCCGACGAGGCGCGGGTGATCTGCTTCGACGAATTCTTCGTCTCCGACATCACCGATGCGATGATCCTCGCCACCCTGCTGGAAGAGCTGTTCAAGAACGGCGTGAGCCTGGTGGCGACCTCCAACATCGTGCCGGACGGCCTGTACAAGGACGGCCTGCAACGCGCCCGTTTCCTGCCGGCGATCGCCCTGCTCAAGGAGCATACCGAGATCGTCAACGTCGATAGCGGCGTCGACTATCGCCTGCGCGCGCTGGAGCAGGCCGAGCTGTTCCACTGGCCGCTCAGTGAACAGGTCGAGGAGGAGATGGCGCGCAGCTTCAAGGCCCTGACCCCGGACTGTGCCAAGGCCCAGCGCGACGAGGCGCTGATGATCGAGAACCGCGAGATCCGCGCGCGCCTGACCTGCGACGACGTGGCCTGGTTCGAATTCCGCGAGCTGTGCGACGGCCCGCGCAGCCAGAACGACTACATCGAGCTGGCGAAGATTTTCCACGCCGTGCTGATCTCCAACGTCGAGCAGATGGGCGTCACCAAGGACGACATGGCGCGGCGTTTCATCAACCTGGTGGATGAGTTCTACGACCGCAGCGTCAAGCTGATCATCTCCGCCGAGGTCGAGCTAAAGGATCTCTACAGCGGCGGCCGGCTGGAGTTCGAATTCCAGCGCACCCTCAGTCGTCTGCTGGAAATGCAGTCCCACGAATACCTGACGCGTCCGCACCGGCCCTGATCCGGGGCGGAAACGAGAAAGGGGTTGCCGATGGCAACCCCTTTTTTCATGGACGCGCGGCGTTTCAGCGCTGCGCGGTGTTCTGCTCGAAGCCGGCGAGGAGCTTCTTCGCATGGGCCACTTCGAGGGCTTCCATGGCGTTGATCGGCTTGATCGCCACGGCCTGCTTCAGTTGGGCGATGGCCTTTTCCCGCTCGTCGTCGCCGTATACGTAGGTCAGCGCGTTGGCGTACTCGTAGTGGCCGATCGGCAGGTCGTTGGCCTGGCGGAAGGAGCGGGCGAAGTACTGTTCCATCTTGTCGGCGCTGACCCCGTAGGTCATCTTGCCGACCAGCTTGCCGACCTTGCGGATCACTCCCGCCTCGTAGCCGCCGTAGAGCGCCAGGGCGAACGGCTGGTTGGGTTGCCTGGCCAGGAGGGCGTCCAGTTCCTTGGGGATTTCGCTGGTATAGCCGCGCTTGAGCACTACCGGTACCGATAGCTCCTCGGCCAGGCGCGCCTTGGCGTAGACGCTGCCGAACTGGGCGACGATATCGGCCTTGACCAGCGGGCCGGCCTGATTGGTGTAGTCGATGACCTCTTCGAGCAGGCGCTGTTTCTCCGCCTGGCCGGGAGCCAGGAACATGGCGTAGAGCACCTGGGCGAACATCGCCGGTACCTGGCCGCCGACTCCCAGGGCCAGTCCCTGCTCCTTGGCCTTGGCGTAGTCGCCGCGGAACAGCAGGCGCCAGACATCCTGCAGGCGCGCCGCATATTGCGCGGCCTCTTCCGGCTTGCCGGTGAAGCCGGTGCCGGCCTTCACGGTCTTTTCCAGGGCATCCGGATGGGCGGTCGCCATGTTCACCACCCAGTCGGCGTCCGGATAGGGATAGTCGCCGAAGCCGCGGGTCAGGCGCGGCCAGGCTTCCTTCAACTTGTCGCCTGGATAGTCATAGGCGCTCTGGTCGTAGGGGAAGGCTTTCCAGTTGTCGGCGGCCATAGCATTCATACCGAAGAGGGCCAGGAAGGCGAGCAGATAAAGGCGCATGGCAAAGGTCCGTTCTTGTCGTTGTTCGGAACGCCCGCGTCTGCGGCGGGCCTGCGGGTTCATGAGAACCCGCGAAGGCCGACCTGGCTACCTATCCTAGGTTCTGTAGGGAAAGCGCCGGCGCCGATGCCGTTCGGGCAGGCCCGGCGATGTTAGGCTCAGCTTTCCTTCTGCATGAACTGGCGACGGTAATGGTGGGGAGAGAGTTCGGTGTGCTGGCGGAACAGGCGGGCGAAGAAGCTGGCGTCGTCGTAGCCGACCTCGTAGCTGATCGTCTTGATGCTCTTGCGCGTGCTCGAGAGCATGCCCTTGGCGGTCTCGATCCGCAGTCGCTGCAGGTAGTGCAGCGGCTTGTCGCCGGTAGCGGCCTGGAAGCGCCGCATGAAGTTGCGGATGCTCATGCCGTGGTCGCGGGCGACGTCCTCGAAACGGAACTTGTCGGCGAAGTGGTCTTCCAGCCATTGCTGGATCTGCAGGATCGTCGGGTCATGGTGCAGCTTCTGTCCGCCGAAGCCGATACGCCCTGGGGTGTAGCTGCGCTGTACTTCGTAGAGGGTATCCCGGGCCACCGCCTGGGCCACCGATCCGCCGCAGAAACGCTCGATCAGATAGATGTAGAGGTCGCAGGCGGAGGTGACGCCGCTGGCGCAGAACAGGTCGTCGGCATCGGTCAGGTGCTTCTCCTGGTTGAGCAGCACGTTCGGGAAGCGTTCGGCGAATTCCCGATAGAAGCGCCAGTAGGTGGTCGCTTCCTTGCCATCCAGCAGGCCTGCCTGGGCCAGCCAGAAAACCCCGGTCGCCTCGCCGCAGAGGGCGGTTCCCTCGGCATGGCTGCGGCGCAACCAGGGAACGATTTGCGGATAGCGCCGTTCGAGCGCGTCGAAGTCGCCCCAGAAGGCGGGCAGGACCACGATATCGCAGGCGGCGAGGGGACCGTCGACGGCGATGCTGTCGCCGCTGAAGCTGCGTACCGGCTGGCCGTCGGGGCTGAGGATGCGGGTGCGGAAGGCCGGCTGGAGACCGAGGCCCTGCTGCTTGCCGTGGCGCAGGCTGGCCATGTGGAAGAAGTCCTTGGCCTGCATCAGGGTCGAGGCGAAGACGCCGTCGATGGCGACGATGCCGACATGTTTCAGCTCCGGAGCGGATTGAGCGCGCATGGATTTTTATCGTTGTTGTGAGTAAGGGAAAGCGGTCAAAAGGCGGCTGGATCGTCTTATTTTTTGGCGCAACTGTCCAGTGCGTCGGTCGGGGCATTTCCCTACAGTCGAAGACCTGCCGCGTGCAGCCAACCCGATCCCAGACCGTTTCCAGGTGAGACCACGATGATACCGAGAACCCTGTTCAGCTCCGACCACGAACTGTTTCGCGACAGCGTGCGCAAGTTCCTCGAACAGGAAGCCGTGCCTTTCCATCACCAATGGGAAAAGGATGGGCATGTCGACCGCGCGCTCTGGAACAAGGCCGGCGAGGCCGGAATGCTCTGTTCGCACCTGCCGGAAGAGTATGGCGGGATGGGCGCGGACTTCCTCTACAGCGCCGTGGTCATCGAAGAGATCGGTCGGGCCGGCCTGACCGGGATCGGTTTCTCCCTGCATTCGGACATCGCTGCGCCCTACATCCTCCACTACGGCAGCGAGGCGCTGAAGCGCAAGTACCTGCCGAAGCTGGTATCCGGCGAGATGGTCGCGGCCATCGCCATGACCGAGCCGGGGGCCGGTTCCGACCTGCAAGGGGTGAAGACCACGGCGGTACTGGATGGCGACGAGTACGTCATCAATGGCTCGAAGACCTTCATCACCAACGGCTTCCTCGCCGACCTGGTGATCGTGGTGGCGAAGACCGATCCGAAGGCTGGCGCCAAGGGCATAAGCCTGTTCGTGGTCGAGGCGGGTACGCCGGGTTTCAGCAAGGGCAAGCGCCTGGAGAAGGTCGGGATGAAGGCCCAGGACACCTCCGAGCTGTTCTTCCAGGATGTGCGGATTCCCCGGGAGAACCTGCTCGGCAAGGACGGCCAGGGATTCATCTACCTGATGCAGGAGCTGCCGCAGGAGCGCCTGACCGTCGGTATCGGCGCGCTGGCGTCGGCCGAGGCGGCCCTGCAATGGACGCTCGACTACACTCGCGAGCGCAAGGCGTTCGGCAAGTCGGTGGCGGACTTCCAGAATACCCGCTTCAAGCTTGCCGAGATGGCTACCGAGATCCAGGTCGGCCGGGTCTTCGTCGATCGCTGCATGGAGCTGCATCTCCAGGGCAAGCTGGACGTACCCACCGCCGCCATGTGCAAGTACTGGACGACGGACCTGCAATGCAAGGTGCTCGACGAATGCGTGCAGTTGCACGGCGGCTACGGCTTCATGTGGGAATATCCGGTGGCGCGGGCCTGGGCCGATGCCCGGGTACAGCGGATCTACGCCGGTACCAACGAGATCATGAAGGAGATCATCGCGCGGGCCCTGTGAGGCGCTCCTGGCCACCGGGAGGGGCGAACGACCGCATCGCGCGGTTGTCCGCCGAACCCGCGGCAGCGCCAGGCCCCTGGAGCCTCAGGGAGCCGGGTTCGGTTGCTCCCGGTGGATCGCATCGATACCGGCGAGCACCTCCTCGTCCAGCCTCAGGTCGACGCTGCCGAGATTGGTTTCCAGCTGTTCCAGCGAGGTCGCGCCGATGATGTTGCTGGTCACGAACGGCCGCGAAGTGACGTAGGCCAGTGCCATCTGCGCCGGTTCCAGTCCATGTTCGCGGGCCAGCGCCACGTAGCGCGCGCAGGCCGCTTCCGCCTGCGGGTTGGTGTAGCGGGTGAAGCGGCTGTAGAGACTGATGCGCGCGTTGGCCGGGCGGGCGCCGTCCGCGTACTTGCCGGAAAGCATGCCGAAGGCCATCGGCGAGTAGGCCAACAGGCCGCACTGCTCGCGGATGGCGATTTCCGCCAGGCCCACCTCGAAGCTGCGGTTGAGCAGGTTGTAGGGGTTCTGGATCGATACCGCGCGCGGCCAGCCGCGCTCCTCGGCGAGCCTGAGGAAGGTCATGGTGCCCCAGGGTGTCTCGTTGGACAGGCCGATGTGGCGGATCTTGCCGGCGCGCACCTGCTCGTCGAGCACTTCCAGGGTTTCCTCCAGCGGTGTGAAGCTCTCTTCCTGGTGCTGGTAGCCGAGCTGGCCGAAGAAGTTGGTCCGCCGCTCCGGCCAGTGCAACTGGTAGAGGTCCAGCCAGTCTGTCTGCAGGCGCTCCAGGCTGGCATCGAGGGCGGCGACGATGTGCTGGCGGTTGAACTTGAGGTTGCCGTCGCGCACATGGCTGATGCCGTTGCCGGGGCCGGCGATCTTGCTGGCGAGGATCCAGTCGGCGCGGTCGCCGCTGCGGCGGAACCAGTTGCCGATGATGCGCTCGGTGCTGGCGTAGGTCTCGGCGCGGGGCGGCACCGGATACATTTCGGCGGTATCCATGAAATTGATCCCGGCGGCCTTGGCCCTGGCGATCTGGGCGAAGGCGTCCTGCTCGCTGTTCTGCTCGCCCCAGGTCATGGTGCCGAGGCAGAGGGCGCTGACTTTCAGATCGGTGCGGCCGAGCGGGCGATACTCCATGCGGGTGTCCTCGTGAAATTAAGTGGTTAATGCGGTTGTAAATTCTGGCGAAATCTGCATAATTCCGCAGCCTTTCATCGGTGGGGGATGCCAAGCCTGCCGATCGATGTATCTAGTCGTTACGGACGCACACCGACCCGAGCCCCAATTCGTGTCTGTTTTCGGCTGTCCTTGACTTGTCAAGGCAACCACTGTCCAGTAAGATTCGCCGTCTTATTTTCAGGCGGCCCCTGAGGCTATAACGAATGAAAACCTATACCGCGAAACCGGAAACTGTACAGCGCGACTGGTTCGTCGTCGACGCTGCCGGCCAGACCCTGGGTCGTCTGGCGACCGAAATTGCCCGCCGCCTGCGTGGCAAGCACAAGCCTGAGTACACTCCGCACGTTGACACCGGCGACTACATCGTCGTCATCAACGCCGAGCAGGTGCGTGTGACCGGTGCCAAGACCACCGACAAGATGTACTACCACCACTCCGGCTTCCCGGGCGGCATCAAGTCGATCAACTTCGAGAAGCTGATCGCCAAGGCCCCTGAGCGCGTCATCGAGACCGCTGTAAAAGGCATGCTGCCGAAGAACCCTCTGGGTCGCGATATGTATCGCAAGCTGAAGGTGTACAAGGGTGCCAGCCACCCGCACACCGCTCAGCAGCCCCAAGAACTGAAGATTTAACGGGATAGCTCATTATGTCGGCGACTCAAAATTACGGCACTGGCCGTCGTAAGACCGCTACCGCTCGCGTCTTCCTGCGTCCGGGTACTGGCAAGATTTCCATCAACAACCGTGGTCTCGATCAGTTCTTCGGTCGTGAAACCGCTCGCATGGTCGTGCGTCAGCCGCTCGAGCTGACCGAGACCGTCGAGAAGTTCGACATCTTCGTTACCGTCGTTGGCGGTGGCGTAAGCGGTCAGGCCGGTGCGATCCGTCACGGCATCACCCGTGCCCTGATCGAGTACGACGAAACCCTGCGTAGCTCGCTGCGCAAGGCCGGCTACGTGACTCGCGATGCCCGTGAAGTCGAGCGTAAGAAAGTCGGTCTGCGTAAAGCGCGTAAGCGTCCGCAGTACTCCAAGCGTTAATTCGACGCTTGCTGAAAAACGCCCACCTCTTCGGAGCTGGGCGTTTTTTTATGTCTACGCTTTAACTCTGCGGCAAGGTGTCGCATGGCCGAAGGGCGCGCCCTACAAGGGTTTCGGGCGTTTTGTGTCAGGCTATTACCTTGTCATCAAAGGGGGTTTTCTTTACCATTTGGCGAATTTTTTGCGCGGCTCGAATTTTTACTTAAAGGCCTGATTAGAACAGGTCTGAAGCTGATGGGAGACGACTGAATGAGTAATGACGGCGTGAATGCAGGCCGGCGTCGCTTCCTCGTCGCGGCCACCTCTGTGGTTGGCGCGGCGGGAGCGGTGGGTGCTGCGGTCCCGTTCGTAGGGTCATGGTTCCCCAGTGCCAAAGCCAAGGCTGCTGGCGCGCCGGTGCAGGTGAACGTGGGCAAGATCGATCCAGGTCAGCAGATCATCGCTGAATGGCGCGGCAAGCCTGTATTCATCGTGCACCGCACGAAGGAGATGCTGGACGCCCTGCCGAGCCTCGAAGGACAACTGGCCGACCCGGACTCCAAGGCCTCGGAGCAGCCGGAGTACGTCGATCCCAAGCTTCGCTCGATCAAGCCGGAACTGGCGGTGATCGTCGGCATCTGCACCCACCTGGGCTGCTCGCCGACCTTCCGTCCCGAAGTCGCCCCCGCCGACCTCGGTCCGGACTGGAAGGGTGGCTACTTCTGCCCTTGCCACGGCTCCCACTACGACCTCGCCGGTCGTGTCTACAAAGGCCAGCCAGCGCCGCTGAACCTGCCGATTCCGCCTTATACGTTCGATGCTGACGACGTCATCACCATCGGCGTGGACCAGGAGAAAGCCTGATGAACAAGTTCATGGCTTGGGTCGATGCGCGTTTTCCCGCGACCAAGATGTGGGAAGACCATCTGAGCAAGTACTACGCACCGAAGAACTTCAACTTCTGGTATTTCTTCGGTTCCCTGGCGCTGCTGGTGCTGGTCAACCAGATCCTCACCGGCATCTGGCTGACCATGAGCTTCACGCCGTCGGCCGAAGAGGCGTTCGCTTCCGTCGAATACATCATGCGCGATGTCGACTACGGCTGGATCATTCGCTACATGCACTCCACCGGTGCATCGGCGTTCTTCATCGTGGTCTACCTGCACATGTTCCGCGGCCTGCTCTACGGCTCCTATCAGAAGCCGCGCGAGCTGGTGTGGATCTTCGGCATGCTGATCTACCTGGCGCTGATGGCCGAGGCCTTCATGGGCTACCTGCTGCCTTGGGGTCAGATGTCCTACTGGGGCGCCCAGGTGATCATTTCCCTGTTCGGCGCGATTCCGGTGGTCGGCGAAGACCTGGCCCAGTGGATCCGCGGTGACTTCCTGATCTCCGGCATCACCCTGAACCGCTTCTTCGCCCTGCATGTGATCGCCCTGCCGATCGTCCTGCTCGGCCTGGTCGTGCTGCACATCCTGGCGCTGCACGAAGTCGGTTCGAACAACCCGGACGGCGTTGACATCAAGAAGAAGAAGGACGAGAACGGCGTACCGCT
>NZ_SCND01000127.1:0-14926 GCF_005503585.1 Pseudomonas sp. 2VD | reverse complement strand
ATGTACACCTGAGTGCGGCGAATGCGCGCCTGGTCCTGCGCGACAGCCGCGATCCGCGGCCGGCGCTGGAGGAGGCCAACCTGCCGCTGAAGCACTGGCGCTACCGCGACGATGGCCGCGTCGAGTTCGCCTTCGCCGGGCACCTGCCATTACGCCTGGTGGTGCGCGCGGCGGGCGATTGCCGGCTGAGTGCGGCCGGCAAGGCCTTCCCGGGAAAGGCCGGCAACGGCCTGTGGACGTTCGAGTTGCCGATGGAGCAGGTGCGCGATGGCCAACTCGTCTGCCGCTGACAAGCATCCCCAGGCGCGCCTGCTGAATCCCTGGGCCCTGCTGCCGGTCGCTCTCGGGGTGGCGCTGGTGCTGTGGCTGACCTTCAACAGCGAAGAGGTATTCATGCCCAGCGGCGATGGCGAGCCCGACGCGGTCTCGGTGAACTACGCCGAACTGCTGTTGCAGGCGCACCCGGAGAACGACGCGCTGCGCCGGACCCTGATCGACCTGCTGGTCAAGCTCGGCGACTTCGAGCAGGCGCGTCATCACCTCGCCCTTCTGCGCGGCAAGGACCGCCTGGCAACGCCGTTCTACGAGGTGGAACTGGACATCCTTGGCGCCCTGGCCAGGCCCGAGGGCATGGATGAGGAGCAGACGCGCCGATTGCTGGAGCGCCTGCGCAAGATCGAGCATGTTTCGTTGAACGACGCCATGCTCGAACGACTTGCCCGTCATGCCCTGGCCCTGGACGCGCCGGACCTGGCGGCGCGGACCTTTGCCGAACTGGCCGGCCGCGACCCGCAGGGCCGGCAGCGCTGGCTGGACGAGGCGGCGCGCTGGTACCTGGCTTCCGGCGAGCCGCTGCCGGCGGCGGACATCCAGCGGCAACTGGCCGAAGCGCAAACCGAGCCGGCGAAGCGCCTGGCCTATCTGCGCCAGGCCTTCGCCAGCCTGCTCGCTGGCGAGCGCGGCGAACAGGCGGCGTTGTTGCTGGACGAGCGGCTGGACGCCTTGCCGGAGGATGAATCGACCCTGGCCTGGCTCGCCGAGGGCGTACGCGCCGCCGAAGGCAGCCAGCGCTACGACCTGGCCGAACGCTTCATCCGGCGCTGGCGCGAATTGCGCCCCGAGGACCATGAGGCGCTGGCCGCCGACCTGCGCCTGAACATGGCCGCCGGGCGGATCGAGCGGGCCTGGGAGGTCGGCCGGGAGCTGCTGGCCCTGCGCCCGGAGGACAGGACGCTGCTGGCCGATCTCGCGCGCCTTGGCGAATGGACCGGCAACGGCCCGCAGGCCCTGGGCCTGTGGAAGCAACTGCTGGCCGGCGCCGATGACGCGGCCCTGCGCGAGCATGCCTGGCGCCTGTCGCTGCAGATGTTCGATTTCGACAGCGCCATCGAGCTGCTGGCGCCCATCGGCGCGCAGCGACAGATGACCGACGAGGAACTCGATGCGCTGGTCTACAGCCATGAAACCCGCGGCACGCCGGAAGAGGGCGAGGCATGGCTGCGCGGCTACGTGCAGGTTTATCCGAAACAGCGCCTGGCCTGGCAGCGCTTGCAACAGATCCTCGAACACACCCAGCAGTTGCAGGAAGAGACCGGGGTCTGGGCGCGGATGGCCCGGCATTTCCCGCTGAGTGTCAAGGAACGCATGCAGTGGGCGGAAACCCACTGGAACCTGTTCGATCCGCGCCAGGCCTGGAAGGTCCTCGCCGGCGTGGATACCCGCGCGATCCGCGAGCCGGAGTTCTGGCGCCTGCGCGCGGCGCTGGCCTGGGCCCTGGAGCAGGACGACGATGCCCGCGCCGCCTACGAGCGCATGCTGGCCCTGGACATCCGCCTGAACAGCAGCGACGAGGACCAGTTGATCGCCCTGTACCGGGACAGCAATCCGAAGCAGGCCTTGCAGGTGCTTATCGGCAGTTGGCAGCGCAGCCGCGATCCGCGGCGCCTGGCCAGCGCCCTGCAACTGGCGGAGAACCTCCACGACTGGCCGGCCCTGAAGAGCCTGCTGGCCGAGGCCGAAGGCCTGCCGGAAGCGCAGGGCAGCCCCTATTACTGGGTGGCCAGGGCGCGGTTGGCGGAACAGGAAGGCCATGGCGACGTCGCCGAGCGCCTGTACCGGGAAGCCCTGGTGCGTTTCCCCGGCGAGAACCTGGTGCGCGAACGCCTGCTCTGGTTCTACATCGACCGTGGCCGTCGCGACAGCCTGGCGCCCCTGTTGGCGCAGTGGCATGGCCTGGCGCTGCGGGACAGCACGCTGTGGCTGCCGTTCGCCAGCGCCAGCCTGCTGCTCGAGCGTAACGATCAGGCGCTGGCCTGGTTCCGCCTGTACCTCAAGTCCAATCCCAACGACTGGCTGGTGCAGGCCGCCTACGCCGACGCGCTGGATGCCAGCGGCTACCAGGACAAGGCACTGCGCCTGCGCCGACTACTGCTCCGGCGGCTCGACCGCGAAGCGGTCAGGGCCACCCCGGACAGCTTCGCCGCCTACCTGCGCCTGCTCGCCGTGGCCCAGGGGCCGCTGCTCGCCCAGGGCGAGGCGCGGCGGGCCTGGAATGGCGAGCCGGCGATGCTGCAGCTGTGGTTCGAGCAGTTCCTCGACCAGCTCGCCGCCACCAACCAGGAGCCGCTGAAGGATGACTGGCTGGCCTGGGCGCGCGGCCAGGGCCTGAAGGTCGGGCGCAACGAAGAGATCCAGGCCGCCCTGCGCAGCCAGAATCGCGCCGCCCTGCAACGCCTGCTGGAGCGCGGCGAGCTGGATCCGGCGCAGCGGGTCGAGGCGCTGGTGCGTCTCGGCCATGGCGGCGAAGCGCTGGGCGAGGCCCTGGGCGCACTGGGCGATGGCCACTCGCATGACAACCGCGAGCAGTTGCGGCGGCAGGCGGCGGAAATCCTCGAACGCACGCCCCAGGGCCTGCAACTGGGTTGGAACAAGCGCGACTTCGGCGGTCTCGACTTCAAGGGGCCGACGCTGCGCGCGGCGCGCCACCTCGGCGACGACTGGTACGCCGATCTCGAACTGGGCAGTGGCCGCTATCACGGCGATGCGCTGGATAGCTCGCTCCTCGGTAGCGAACGCAACGCCAGGCTGACGTTGCGGCGCGAACTGGCCGATGGCTTCGCCGCGGCGACGCTCGATGGCAGTTGGCGCGACGACGAGGACCGCCACGGCCTGGGCCTGCTGCGCAACTGGCGGCTGAGTGCGCGCGACGAACTGGAAGCGGGCCTCGACTGGCACCGCGAGACCGACGAGACCGGCCTGATGCGCGCCCTCGGCATGCGCGACAGCCTACGGCTCGGCGGCCGCCACACCCTCAGCGGGCGCGACCAGTTGAGCTGGTCGCTGGCGCACAACCGCTTTTCCACCCGCCAGGGCGACGACCTCGGCAACGGCGAGGCGCTGTCCCTGGAGTGGGCCCACACACTGTTCTTCGACGGCCCGGCCTGGCAACTGCGCGGCGGCATCGACTACCAGCGCAATCGCCTGGAGAACCGCGTGCCGGACGACCTGCTGGCGGCCCATGGCGGTGCGCTGACGCTCGATGGCGCGCGCAGCCAGGACCTGCTGCAGGACCGCTATGGCCAGGTCTACCTCGGCAGCACCTGGCGCCGTGGCTTCCCTGGCGCGCTGAACCGCAGCCGTCCGCAATACACCTGGATCGTCGACACCCTGGCCGGCTGGCAGTGGACAGAGAAGGAGTTCAACTACGGCATCGATCTCGGCATCGGCATGGAGCTGCTGGGCGACGACGAACTGGCGTTCACCTTCGGCTACCAGTCGGCTCCCCAGGGCGGCGGCGGCGATGCCGGCGGCACGCTCGGGGTGACCTACAGCACGCGCTTCGGCCGCTGAACGCGGCCCGGATACGGAATTCAACAGGAGGAACACAACATGCAATCCATCCGCTGCCTGGCTCTCGCGGCCGTCGCCCTGTTCATGGCGGGCTGCTCCAGCTTCACCAGCGAAAGCGCTACGCCGCTGGCGCGCGGCGCGCAGTGGGGCCTGGTGCCGCTGCTCAATTACTCCCAGGCGCCGCAGGCCGGCGAGCGTGCCGAGCAGATCCTGCTCAGCGTGCTGGCCGAGGAGGGCCTGCGGCCGCGCCTGTACCCGGCGCAGCCGCAAGGCGACCTGCAACTGGTCGACGACCGCGAGCGCCAGCAGCGCGCGCTGGACTGGGCACGCCAGCAGAAGCTGGCCTACGTGGTCACCGGCAGCGTCGAGGAGTGGCAGTACAAGAACGGCCTGGACGGCGAGCCGGCGGTGGGCGTCAGCCTGCAGGTGCTGGAGCCGGCCTCCGGGCGGGTGCTCTGGAGCACCAGCGGGGCGCGCGCCGGCTGGTCCCGGGAAAGCCTGGCGGGCGCCGCGCAGAAAGTCCTGCGCGAGCTGGTCGGCGACCTGCGGCTCGAGTGACGGCGATGTCCGCGCACAAGGATTTCACCCTCGCACCGCGCGCCAGCGGCAGTGTCTCCTGGGTCGAGACGCTGGTCATCAGCGCGCTCGCGCTGGGCCTGGGCTGGTGGTTCAGCCCGGACGACCCGCTGCAGGTCAACGCCACCTTTCCCTGGGTGATCCTCGCGCCCCTGTTGCTGGGCATGCGCTACGGCTTCGTCCGCGGCCTGGCCAGCGCGGCGCTGCTGGTGGCCGCGCTGTTCGCGTTCCGCGCCCGGGGCGTCGAGGCCTATGCCCAGGTACCGGCGGCCTTCATCGTCGGCGTGCTGCTCTGCGCCATGTTGGTGGGCGAGTTCCGCGACATCTGGGAACGCCGCCTGGAGCGCCTGGAGCTGGCGAACGAGTACCGCCAGTTGCGCCTCGACGAATTCACCCGCGCCCATCACATCCTGCGCATCTCCCACGATCGCCTGGAACAGCGGGTCGCCGGCAACGACCAGAGCCTGCGCAGTTCGCTGCTCGGTCTGCGACAACTGCTGCGCGAGCTGCCGGGCGATGAGGCACCGCTCGATGCGCTGGCGGAAACCGTGCTGGCGCTGCTGGCCCAGTACGGTTCGCTGCGCATCGCCGGACTCTACCGGGTACGCCACGACCGCACCCCGGAGCCGCAACCCTTGGCGTCGCTCGGCGAGATGCCGGTGCTGGACGCCGACGACCTGCTGGTGCGCACCTGCCTGGAGCGCGGCGAACTGGTCAGCGTGCGCCAGGAACTGCTGGAGCGCGGCGAGCAGCGTGCGCACAGCGCGCTGCAGGTGTGCGTGCCGCTGGTCGACACCGATGGGCGGATCCTCGCCCTGCTGGCGGTGGAGCAGATGCCGTTCTTCGTCTTCAACGAACGTACCTTCAGCCTGCTGGCGATCCTCGCCGGGCACATCGCCGACTTGCTGCAGAGCGACCGTCGCGCACTGCAACTGGCCGACATCGACGCCCAGCGCTTCTCCCAGTACCTCAAGCGCTCCCTGCTGGACGCCCGCGACCATGGATTGCCGGCCTGCCTGTATGCCTTCGAGTTGACCGATGCGCGCTACGGCGAAGAGGTCCAGCGTCTGCTGGAAGGCAGCCAGCGTGGCCTCGACGTGCAGTTGCGACTGCGCAACGACGAGGGCCGGCGGGTCCTGCTGGTGTTGTTGCCGCTGACTTCCGCCGAAGGCTCCCAGGGGTATCTGCAGCGCCTGAGGATTCTCTTCGCCGAACGCTTCGGCCAGGCCCGCGAGCTGGAGTCGCTGGGCGTGCGCATCCGCCAGTACGAACTGGACGCCGGCAACGATCGCCAGGCGCTGGGACATTTCCTTTTCAACGAGTGCGGCCTGAATGATCAGCAAGTGGCTGTTTAGCGGCGCCTTCCTGTTCGAGCTGAGCAGTTGGGCGAGCGTCTTCGCCGACCTGCCGTTCGGCCAGGCGCTGGCGCTCTACCTGTTCGCCCACGGCCTGGGCAGCGCGCTGCTGTGCGTCGGCGTATGGCTGCTGCTGCCGCGGCGCTACAAGTTCCCGCTGCCGTGGAGCCCGCTGTTCCTCTTCAGTCTGGCCTTCTTCGTGCCGCTGATCGGAGCGGTCGGCGTCGCTGCGGCGGTGTTCCCGGCGCTGTACCTGCCGCGCCAGCGTGGCGAGCAGGCCTGGCAGGCGATGGGCGTCCCCGAGCTGCCGTTCCGGCCGAAGGAAAAGCGCCTCGACATGATGTTCAGCGACGGCGGTCTGCAGGACGTCCTGCGCCATGCGCCGGACCCGAACCAGCGGCTCACGGCGATCTTCGCCACCCGGCGGATGTCCGGCAAGGAGGCGATCCCGATCCTCAAGCTGGCCCTGCGCGACCCCGCCGACGACGTCCGCCTGCTGGCCTACTCGATGCTCGACCAGAAGGAAAGCCGGATCAACCAGCGCATCGAGGCCGCCCTCGGCCGCCTCGCCGGCGCCACGCCGGCGCGACGCGGCGCGCTGCACGGGACCCTGGCGCGCTGGTACTGGGAACTGGCCTACCTGGGGTTGGCCCAGGGCAGCGTACTGGAGCACATCCTCGAGCAGGCGCGCGAGCATACCGACCAGGCGCTGCGCGGCACACCCTCGGCCGACCTGCATCTGCTGGCCGGACGCATCGCCCTCGAACAAGGCCGCCTGGAGGATGCCGGGCACGCCCTCCAGGCCGCCGAGGAGGCGGGAATCGATAGTGCCCAGCTGGCGCCGTTCCGCGCCGAGGTGGCGTTCTTCCAGCGGCGCTACCGGGACATCCCCCGGCTTCTCGCCGGAATGCCCGACGACATGCTGCAACGGCCGCCCTTCGCGGCCCTGGCGAGATACTGGACATGACCGAACACACCGCTCCGACGGCGCCCGTCGCCGATGTCTGCCTGCTGCTGGAGGGCACCTGGCCCTATGTCCGCGGCGGCGTCTCCAGCTGGGTCAACCAGTTGATCCTCGGTCTCCCCGACCTGACCTTCTCGGTGTTCTTCATCGGCGGCCAGAAGGATGCCTACGGCAAGCGCCACTACCCGATCCCGGACAATGTGCTGCACATCGAGGAACACTTCCTGGAAACCGCCTGGAGTTCGCCGAACCCGCAGACGCGACAGGGCAGTAGCGAGACCGAAAAGGCGTTGCGCGATCTGCACCGTTTCTTCCACTACCCGGAGACGCCGGACGTGGAGGAGGGCGACGCGCTGCTCGACCTGCTCGCCGAGGGCCGCATCGGCCGCGAGGACTTTCTCCACAGCAAGGCCAGTTGGGAAGCGATCACCGCAGGCTACGAGCGCTATTGCACCGATCCGTCCTTCGTCAATTACTTCTGGACCCTGCGCTCGATGCAGGCGCCGGTGTTCATGCTCGCCGAGGCGGCCCGGCGGATGCCGCGGGCGCGCATGCTGCACTCGATCTCCACCGGCTACGCTGGCCTGCTGGGCTGCATCCTGCAACGTCGCTGGGGCTGCCGCTACCTGCTCAGCGAGCACGGCATCTACACCAAGGAGCGCAAGATCGACCTGGCCCAGGCCAACTGGATCGCGGAGAACCCCGACGAGCAGCTGAGTACCGGACTGGATGCCGAGGTCAGCTACATCCGTCGCTTGTGGATCCGCTTCTTCGAGCGTGTCGGCCTGCTCACCTATCGCGCCGCCAATCCGATCGTCGCCCTCTACGAAGGCAACCGCCAGCGCCAGGTACTCGATGGCGCCGAGCCACGGCGCACCCGGGTGATCCCCAACGGCATCGACCTCGATGCCTGGGCCGGCGCCCTCGAACGGCGGCCGCCGGGGATTCCGCCGGTGGTCGGGCTGGTCGGCCGGGTAGTGCCGATCAAGGACGTGAAGACCTTCATCCGCGCCATGCGCGGGGTGGTCAGCGCGATGCCGGAGGCGGAGGGCTGGGTCGTCGGTCCGGAGGAGGAAGACCCGGACTATGCCAGCGAATGCCGCAGCCTGGTGGCCAGCCTCGGCCTGCAGGACAAGGTGAAGTTCCTCGGTTTTCGTCGGATCGGCGAGGTCCTGCCGCAACTCGGCCTGATGGTCCTCACCTCGATCAGCGAAGCGCAGCCGCTGGTGATCCTCGAGGCCTGGGCTGCCGGCGCCCCGGTGGTGAGCAGCGACGTCGGCTCCTGCCGCGAACTGATCGAAGGCGCCGACGCCGAAGATCGCGCCCTGGGCCGCGCCGGGGAGGTGGTGGCGATCGCCGACCCGCAGGCCACTTCGCGGGCGATCCTCGCCCTGCTGCGCAATCCGCAGCGCTGGCAGGCGGCCCAGGCGGTCGGCCTGCAACGGGTTGAACGCTACTACACCGAGGCGCTGATGCTCGGACGTTACCGCGGGCTGTACCGCGAAGCCACGGAGATTGCATGACATGGCCGGCATCGGCTTCGAACTGCGGAAGATCCTTTCCCGCGATTCCTATACGGCGACCCTGCGCGCCTATCTCTACGCCGGGCTGATCAGCTCCGGTCCCTGGGTGCTGTCGATCGTCAGCGTGATGCTGATCGGCGTGCTGAGCCTCGGCGTGGTGGTGCCGGACGTGCTGGTCCGGCAGTTCCTGATCACGGTGACCTACCTGATGGCGTTGTCGCTGATCTTCACCGGGGGACTGCAACTGTTCTTCACCCGCTTCATTTCCGATCGCCTGTTCGAGCGCAAGCACGAGGCGATCCTGCCCAACCTGGTGGGCGTGCTGTTGCTGGTGACGTTGGCGTCGGGCCTGCTCTCGGCGATATTGCTGGCGACCCTGTTCGATGAGCCGTTCGCCTACCGCCTGCTGGTGATGGCCAACTTCGTGGTGCTCTGCAACCTGTGGCTGGTGATCATCTTCCTGTCGGGAATGAAGGCCTACAAACGCATCCTGCTGGTGATGTTCATCGGCTACGCGCTGATGGTCGCCTGTGCCTACCTGCTGCGCTTCATGCAGATGGACGGCCTGCTGCTGGCATTGCTGATCGGCCACGCCAGCCTGCTGTTCGTCTTCCTCTACGACATCCTCCGCGAGTACCCGGCCAGGCGCATGGTGGCCTTCGACTTCCTCGACCGCCGGCAGGTCTTCGTCAGCCTGCTGCTGACCGGCCTCTGCTACAACCTGGGGATTTGGATCGACAAGTTCATCTTCTGGTTCAACCCATCCACCTCGGACCTGGTGATCGGCCCGCTGCGCGCCTCGATCCTCTACGACCTGCCGATCTTCCTCGCCTACCTGTCGATCATTCCCGGCATGGCGGTGTTCCTGGTGCGCATCGAGACCGACTTCGCCGAGTGGTACGAGCGGGTTTACGAGGCGATCCGCGGCGGCGAGACCCTGCAGCACATCGGCCTGCTCAAGGAGCAGATGATCCTCGCCATCCGCCAGGGCCTGCTGGAAATCTGCAAGGTGCAGGGGCTGGCGGTGGTCCTGCTGTTCCTGCTGGCGCCGCAACTGCTCGGCTGGCTGGGAATTTCCCGCTACTACCTGCCGCTGTTCTACATCGACCTGATCGGGGTGAGCATCCAGGTAGTGTTCATGGCCTTGCTCAACGTCTTCTTCTACCTGGACAAGCGCCGCATCGTCCTCGAACTCTGCGTGCTGTTCGTGATCGTCAACGGCGCCCTGACCTTCGTCAGCCTGCTGCTCGGGCCGAGCTTCTTCGGCTACGGCTTCACCCTGTCGCTGCTGGTCTGCGTGCTGGTCGGGCTGTACCGCCTGACCACCGCGCTGGACGACCTGGAGTACGAGACCTTCATGCTCAATCGCTGAGGGGTTTCGCCGGCGGCAGGGTCTTTCAGAAAGGGCCGATTCACCCGGTTGAATCGGCCCCTTTTTTTGCTTCCTCGATGCGTTTTTGCAGCTTCTGCATATCCACCAGGCGTTGCGTACCGAAGGTTCGCATCGGCAGGTCGCCGCTCTCTATCCAGGCATAGAGCAGGTCCGGCCGGTCGCTGAGGCCGGTCAGGAAGGCGAAACGCATCAGGGTTATATAGCGGGGGCACTCGGCGAAACCCTCTTGGGGGAGTTCTTCCACTTTCATCAGGCGTCCTGCACCATGGTCCGATGTTGGAGGGGAACCCTCGGTCTAGAGGGCTTGGATTCATATTGATCTACTAACAGTTAGTGAATCAATATGCATAGGGAACCATCAGACGCGGACTACACATGGTAAAGAATCGACGTTTGTTCACTGCTGGCAAGCGCTTGCGCGCCCTGCGCGAGCTGATGGGCTTGAGCCGTTCGCAGTTCGCCGAGTTGGTGGGGATGACGGCCAAGCGCCTGGAGAACATCGAGAACGAACTGCAGCGCATGCACGACGAGGACTTCGAGAAGGTCTGCGGAACCTTCCCGGAGTTCAGCGACTGGATCGCCTATGAAGGCAGCATCGAGCCGCAGTCGATCGCCTGGAAGGTCGCCGACTCGGCACAGGCGGCCGCGGTCTACCTGGTGGAGCGCAACCCGGTGCTGCTGGAGCGGCACGGCATCGACATGCAGGCCTGGCGCGAACGCCACCGTGAGATACGCGAGGCGCTGCTGGCGGCGGAACAGGCGCCGGAGGCGGAGCCGGCGCCCCTGGAAGAGCCGCCGGAACCCAGGCGCCAGCGGAAGAGGAAAACGCCCGCGAGCGGCAAGGGCGACTGAGGCGCATCGCGCCAGAAACGAAGGGAAGTATCTGTACATGGTCTATGTAGTGAGGAAGCGCTGCCTGTTTCGCGCCGGCGAGCGCCTGTTCGGGTTGCGCGGGCTGACGGGGTTGAACCGACCGCAGTTTTCCGAGGTGGTCGGCATGGATCCCAAACGCCTTGAGAACATCGAGAGTGGCCGGCAGCGCATGCACGACGAGGATTTCGAGAAGGTCTGCGGGACCTTTCCGGAGTTCAGCGACTGGATCGCCTATGAAGGCAGCATCGAACCGCAGTCGATCGCCTGGAAGATCGCCGAGGCCGCCCAGGAAGCGGCGGTCTATCTGGTGGAGCGCAACCCCGAGCTGCTCGAACTCCACGGTCTCGACGTGCCGGCCTGGCGCGAGAAGCATCGGGAAATCCTCAAGAAGCTGCGCAAGCGGGAACTGTCGCCGCCACCTGAAAAACCACTGAAACCCAGGCGCAAGCGCAAGCCGAGAAGCAACCTGCCCACACCCACCGACGGTACCTGAGACCGGCTCCCTCTCCCGCAAGCGGGAGAGGGAACGGGGCTCCCGAAGCCCAGCGGTAGGGCGAATAACGCGCAGCGTTATCCGCCGTCAGCCCTAGGTGGGCCTCAGAACACCACTCCTACCGGATAGACGAAGGCGTTCACGTCGTAGAACGGCGTGCGCTGGTAGAACCATTGCAGGCGCGCCTGCGGATCGGCGGCGAAGGCCTTGTCCTCGCGCAGGCGTTTGTCGAAGGCGGCCTTCAGCGCCGGGTCTTCCGCCAGCATCTTGCGCGCCATCGGCTCCATCACGTATTCCTCCGGCTCCTCGGCGGCCACCAGGGTGGAATTGAAGAAGCCCCAGGACCAGAACGAATCCGGACTCTGCGGTTGCAGCAGGTCGATGGCCAGGACGCCCAGCGGCTGGGCGGTGTCGATCGACAGCGAGCCGGCCGGGAAGGTCTGCAAGCGCTGGAACGGCTTCGGCGTGCCGCTGACCAGCAGGCGACCTTCGTAGCCCGGAATCCGGTTGCCTTGCACGCGATCCGGTTCGAAGCCATCGGCGAGCTTGATGTCGTCCATGCGGTACAGGGTCACGGCGATTTCGGTCGGACGCTCCAGGGTGGTGTAGCGGATGCCGTGGGCCTTGATCCGGGCGATCACCTCGTGCCACTGTGCCGGGACGATGAAACGCTGGGGACGCGGCACCACCAGGTCGGGTACGCCGTTGTCGGTCACCGGCAGTTTCAGCGTCTTCGGCCGGTTGCTCCAGACGATGGTGCGGGCCCCGGTGACCGGCGATTGCTCGTAGCGGTAGTCGCCGACCACGAACGGCGTCTCGGCGGCCTCGCCCGGCTTCCAGGTGAGGATCACCTCCTTCTGCCGCAGTAGGCGCTCGCGGTCGCTGGCGATGGCCTGGCGCAGGCTGGCGGCCTGCTCGCCGATCACCTCGAACATCGCCTTGAGCATCACGTAGTTGCCCAGCACCTGGGTCTTGTACGGATGCAGGGCGTGTTGCTCGATGAGGATCGACGGCACGTTGCGGATGTCGCCGTACTGGTTGGAGAAGCGCGCCAGGTCGGTGCGGTAGGGGTAGTAGCCCTGGGTCGGATCCTGGTTGTCGTTCAGGCTGATGCATTCATGGACCATGTGCCCGAGGCTTTCCAGCGCCTGGTACACCGGCTTGCGCATGACCTGGTCCATCCACGCGCTGCTCGCCGGTGACCAGCCATTGCCGTTGTGGCAGTAGGAGCTGTCGTAGGGATACATGGCGCCGTCGGTGGAGTGAGTGTCGGCGAAGAAGCTCAGTTCGTAGTGGTTGAACACCCAGGCGACGTTGCGGATCTCCGCGCTGTCGAGCTTGGTGAAGTCGCGGTTGAGATTGAGATTGCGGCCGTTCACCCGCCAGCCGGTCTCCCGCGGGCCGTTCTGGTTGATCCGCCCGTAGGCGCTGCGGCGCAGGTCGCCGTCGACGTTGACCACCGGGATGAACAGCAGGTTGATCTTCTCCAGCAGCCCGGCGAGCGGGCGGTCGGCAGCGCTCATGTCGCGCAGCAGCATGAACATGGCGTCCTTGCCGTTGGCCTCGCCGGGATGGATCTCGGCTTCCACCAGCAAGGTCGGCTTGGCGGAGCGCTTCAGGCCAGCGGCGGACTTGTCGGCCTCGGTGGAGGCGGTCACCAGCAGCATCGGGTGACCCTCGGCGCTGCGCTCGGGCAACTCGCGCAGGGCGATGCGGCCGGAGGAGGCGGCTACCAGTTTCTCCAGGTAGGCGCGGGTCTCGCGGTAGTCGCTGGTGCGCTGGAAGTCGCTGCTCTCGGCCTGGGTGATCAAGGGGTCGCCGGGCTTGGCGAGGTAGCGCAGGCTGCCCAGCTTCTGCTCGAACATCGGTGGCAGGATGCGCTGGCGGGCCGCGGCCGGGTAGGCGCTGTCATCGATGTAGGCGGGCGCGTGGGGCAGCTCCGCGTGAGCGGGCAGGGCGCTCGCCAGCAGGACGCCGGCGAGTAGCGAACGGGGTTGGCAAGGGAACACGATGAACCTCCATGTGGATGGGAACGGCCGCGGCGTGGGTGGGCTTGCGCGACGCGAGCCACGCGTCGTCGCGCAGCCAGTGCAGTGAAACGCCGGCGGCAGGCATCGGTGTTGACGCCGGGCAAGGCGCGGCGAAGCCGATGGCGAGAGCGCCGCCGGTGGATGGTTCAGGGCTGGGTTTGCAGACCCTTCAGCAGTGCCTGGTGGAAGCGTTCCGGAGCCTGTATCTGCGGGGTATGGCCAAGGTCGGGGAATTCCACCAGGGTCGCCTGGGGAATCCGTCGGGCGGCGTCCTTGCCCAGTTGCGCGTAGTTGCCCAGCCTGGCTTTCAGTTCTGCCGGCGCGGCGTCCTTGCCGATGGCGGTGTTGTCTTTCTCGCCGATCAGCAGCAGGGTCGGCATCTGCAACCGGTCCAGTTCGTAGACCACCGGCTGGGTGAAGATCATGTCGTAGGTCAGCGCCGAGTTCCAGGCCACCGACTCGCGCCCCTTGCCGCGATACATGCCGGCCTGCATCTGTACCCAGCGATCGAACTCGGGGCGCCATTCGCCGGCGTAGTAGGTGGCTTGCTGGTATTGGCGAATGCCTTCGGCGCTGGTCTGCAAGTCGCGCCTGTACCAGTCGTCGACGCTGCGCCAGGGCACGCCCAGGGCCTTCCAGTCCTCCAGACCGATGGGGTTGACCAGTACCAGTCGTTCGACCTGCCGCGGATAGAGCAGGGCGTAGCGGGTAGCGAGCATGCCGCCCATGGAGTGGCCGATCACGCTGGCCCGGGCGACGCCGAGCCGTTCCAGCAGGGCGTGGGTGTTGGCTGCCAGTTGCTGGAAGCTGTACTGGTAATGGGCCGGCTTGCTCGACTTGCAGAAGCCGACCTGGTCGACGGCGATCACCCGGTAGCCGGCGTCGGCGAGCACGTCGATGGTGCGCTCCCAGGTCCCGGCGCAGAAATTCTTGCCGTGCATGAGCAGGATGGTGCGGCCGTTGGCTTTCTTCGGCGCGACGTCGAGGTAGGCCATGCTCAGCGGCTGGCCCTGGGAGGTGAAGTCCAGATAATGCACCGGATAGGCGTAGTCGAAGCCTTCCAGGCGTTCGCCGTAGACCGGCGCCTGGCTGGCCAGCGCCGGCCCGCAGGCGAGGGCGAGACAGAGACTGAGGCGGGGTAGGGACATGCGATCGCTCCTGTGTGGGTCTGCTGGAGGATGCACGTCAGGGCGCGAGCTGGCCAGTCCTGGCCGGTTGCCTACAGTTGCTTCAGATACTTCACCACGTCTGCCGCGCCAGCCGCCCGCAGACCTTCGCCGAGGGCATCGGCGCGTTCGTCGTTGCGGGGCAGCAACAGGCACTCCGGGGTTTCCGGGGTGAACAGGGCGAGTCGCGCATAGGGCAGGCCGGTATCCAGCAGCAGGCTCATGAAGGTCGGCTCGGACCAGGCCTGGGTCGGAATCCGCAGCATGTGGTAGCGCTGTTCCAGTTCGTCCAGCGCGCCGGGCTCCAGTTCGTAGCGTTCCAGGTGTGCCGGCAGCTTCAGTTCCAGTTCGCGGCGGCGGGCGTAGACGATCGCCGCGGCGAAGGCGCAGGCCTGACGTTCGCCCGCCCAGAACAGGCGCTCGCCGTGCCAGGCGGCCTGGCGCAGGCGGATGCTGTCGCCGTTGGTGAAACGCGGCAGGGCCAGGCTCAGGGCCTTGACGAAATCCTTGTAGCTGATGATCCGTACGCCCCGGCAGACCTCGGCCGTGGCCAGGTCTTCCAGGCGTGGGCAAGGTGTCTGGACGAGGATCTCGCGGCTGCATACGCCTTCGATGGTCTTCAGGTCGACCGACTCCAGGGTGGAGTGACTGACCCGCACCAGGCGCTTGAGGACCGCGTGGGCTTCCGCCTTGTCTTCCTGGAC
>NZ_SCND01000126.1:0-14988 GCF_005503585.1 Pseudomonas sp. 2VD | reverse complement strand
GCGCGGGCACCGCGGCGAAGGCGGCGGCGGCCCAGAAGAACAGGGTGATTTCCGCCGGCAGCAGGGCCTGGCTGGTCCAGCTGAACAGCGCCGAAACCAGCGCCATGGCGGCGAACACTGCGGCCATGGTGGTGCCCAGGCGCCAGTCGGCGAGGCGGCCGCCGATCACGTTGCCGACGGTCAGGCCGACGCCGATCAGCAGCAGGGTCCAGGTCACGCCGCGCGGGCTGACCCCGGTGACTTCGCCGAGCAGCGGCGCGACGTAGGTGAACAGGGCGAACATCGAGGCGGCGAACAGCACGGTGGTGCCCAGGGCCAGCCACAGCGACGGGTTCTTCAGCGCGGACATTTCCTGGCGCAGGTCGACCTTCTCTTCCTCGCGGTCGTTTGGCAGCACCCTGGCCAGGCCGACGAAGGCGACCACGCCGATCAGGGTCACCACCCAGAAGGTCGCGCGCCAGCCGGCTTCCTGGCCGAGCGCGGTACCCAGCGGCACGCCGAGCACGTTGGCCAGGGTCAGGCCGGTGAACATCAGGGCCACGGCGGAAGCGCGGCGGTTCGGCGCCACCAGGCTGGCGGCGACCACCGAGCCGATGCCGAAGAAGGCGCCATGGCAGAGCGCGGTGACGATCCGCGCCAGCATCAGCAGGCCGTAGTTGGCGGCCACCGCGCAGAGCAGGTTGCCGACGATGAAGATGCCCATCAGCGCGAGCAGGGCTTTCTTGCGTTCCAGGCGGGCGGTGGCCATGGCCATCAGCGGGGCGCCGAAGGCCACGGCGAAGGCGTAGCCGCTGATCAGCCAGCCGGCGCTGGGAATGGATACCCGCAGGTCGCCGGCGACCTGCGGCAGCAGGCCCATGATGACGAATTCGGTGGTACCGATGGCAAAGGCGGATAAAGCGAGGACGAGAAGAGACGCCGGCATCGGTCGAGCTCCTGGACTGCGAGGTGGTGGGGTGGAAGCGAGTGCTGCTTACAGCTCGTCGCCGAGTTGGTCGAGGAAGGCCTGGATGGTCTCCTCGTTGCGCTTGAAGAAGTTCCACTGGCCGACCCGGCGGCTGGTCACCAGACCGGCGCGTTGCAGGGTGGCGAGGTGTACCGATACGGTGGACTGGGAGAGACCGGTACGCTGGTCGAACTTGCCGGCGCAGACGCCGATCTCGAACGGGTGGTCCTGCTCGACGAAGTACTTCTCCGGTTCCTTCAGCCAGCGCAGCATGTCGCGTCGCACCGGGTGGGAGAGAGCCTTGATGATTTCGTCGATGTCCAGTGGCATGGCGGTGGTCCGTTGGCCGTCCATATCGGGTTGGGACGAACTATATATCGGTGTGGGACGATATGGGGATCGATTGCGACGATAGTCGCTATCGACAGGGCTGATGACGATGATCGAAACGACCGTTCCGTCCCTGGGGTAAGCTAGCCCGCATGAACTACCTCGCGCATCTCCACCTCGGCGGCCCGCAACCGGCCCAACTGCTCGGCAGCCTGTACGGCGACTTCGTCAAGGGCCGCCTGCAGGGACAATGGCCGGACGAGATCGAGCGGGCCATCCAGTTGCACCGGCGCATCGACGCCTTCACCGACAGCCACCCACTGGTGCATGCGGCCAAGCGGCGCTTCCCGCTGGAGCGCCGGCGTTTCGCCGGCGTCCTGCTGGACGTGTTCTTCGACCACTGCCTGGCGCGCGACTGGAACGACTACGCCGACGAACCGCTGCCGCAGTTCGTCGAGCGGGTCTACGGCACCCTGCGCACCGCCTCGCCGCTGCCGGAGCGCCTGGCGCGCATCGCGCCGCGGATGGCGGCCCAGGACTGGCTGGGCAGCTACCGCGAGTTCGCGGTCTTGCGCGAAGTGCTGGGCGGCATGTCGCGGAGGCTGTCGCGACCGCACCTGCTGGACGGTTCCTGGGAAGAACTGGCCCAGCGCTACGATGACCTGAGCGCGGATTTCCGCGCCTTCTACCCGCAACTCCAGGCTTTCGCCCTGAGCCAGCGCTGAGCCTGGCGCAGCGGCCATTGGCCCGGCCGGCGGAATCACCTATCAATTGTTTCAGTCCGAAGCATCCGCTTGATGCACATCAACCGGCAGCGGTCGCGTCGATCGTTCAATGGGGCCGACGTTCAACGCTCTGCCAATGGAGGTGGAAGATGAAACGAATCCTGGTGGCGACCGACCTGTCCTCGCGTTCCGAGCTGGCGGTCATGCGCGCCGCGGCGCTGGCCAAGGCGAGGAATGCCGAACTGACCGTGCTGAACGTGCTCGACGACGACCAGCCGCCGGTGCTGATCGCGCCGCAACGGCTGGCCATCGCCAACCTGCTGGAAGTGAACGGACAGGCCCTGAAGGAGCGCCTCGGCGTCGAGTCCAAGGCGATCGTGCGGGTCGGCGATCCGGTGGTGGTGATCAACGCGGTGGCCGAGGAGATCGGCGCCGACCTGCTGGTGATGGGCGCGCACCGGCACACGCCGCTGCGCGACCTGTTCATCGGCACCACCCTGGAGCGGGTGGTACGCAATGCGAAGATCCCGGTGCTGCGCGCGGCCGGTGCGCCGGAAGAGGAGTACCGCCGGGTGCTGCTGGCGCTGGACTTCTCGCCGACCTCGACGCGCGCGGTGCAGATGGCCGGCCAGCTCGGCTTCCTCGACGCCGCCAGCCTCACCGCGCTGCATGCCTTCGAGCCGTTCGCCAAAGGCATGATGCGTTATTCGGGGATCAAAGAAGACCGCGTCGAGCATTACGTCGACCAGGAGGAACTCAAGGCCAA
Organism: Pseudomonas sp. 2VD; assembly: GCF_005503585.1. Taxonomy (NCBI): domain Bacteria; kingdom Pseudomonadati; phylum Pseudomonadota; class Gammaproteobacteria; order Pseudomonadales; family Pseudomonadaceae; genus Pseudomonas; species Pseudomonas sp. 2VD. Next base: position 12,221 of record NZ_SCND01000126.1, on the reverse strand, counting down.
CGTCGAGCTGCGCGACTACGTCGCTGGCCTGGGGCTGGGCCGCGAGGACATCCAGTTGCGCGTCGGCGAAGGCTTGCCGATCAACGTGATCATGACCGAGGTACGCCGCCAGGCGCCGCAGTTGACGGTGCTCGGCACCCAGGGCCTGACCGGCTTCCGCCGCGCGCTGATCGGCAGCGTGGCTGAGGCGGCCCTCGGCGACCTGCCATGTGACGTGCTGGCGGTGCCGCCCAAGCGCGACTAGGCGGCGCGCCGGGTTTGCGTAGGGGCGGCAGTGCCGAACAGCGCCAGGCGCACCGCCTGCTGGGCCTGGCGGGCCAGTTCGGCGCGGTCCAGGCCCTGGCTGGGGATCGGTTCCAGCAGCTGGATATGCACGCTGCCGCGCTCGCCGCGCAGCAGGCGGCCGAGGTGGCTGAGCAGGTCGTCGTCGCCGATGAACGGCGCCTGCGCATCGGGCACGCCGTCGCGGCGGTAGCTGATCGCCACCGGCTGCACCGCCACGCCGGCTTCCAGGGCGCTGGCCATCAGGCGACCGTGGAAGGTGCGCAGGCTTTCGCCGTTGGTGGTGGTCCCTTCCGGGAAGATCAGCAGGTTGCGTCCGCGGTGCAGCTGTTCGGCCAAGCGCTGGTTGATCAGCCGGCTGTCGCCCGAGCCGCGGCGGATGAACAGGGTGCCGGCCTTTTCCGCCAGCCAGCCGGCCAGCGGCCAGGCACGCACCTCGGCCTTGGACAGGAAGGTCAGCGGCGCCAGGGCGCCGAGCAGCGGGATATCGGTCCAAGACACATGGTTGGCTACCCACAGCATGGGTTGCCGGGGCGCTTCGCCGCTGACCCTGACCTCGAAGGGCAGGGCCGCGCAGAGGCGCGCCAGCCACCAGCGGGTCAGGCGCTGGCGCAGCGGCGTGACGTCGGCGCCGGGCAGTCGCTCGCGCAGGCTGACCCAAGCGGCCAGGCCCAGTCCGAGCGCGACCAGCCCGAGCAGGCGGGCGCTGCGCAGCAGCAGGCGCAGCCGCGCCATCAGACCGCTGCCTTGAAGTGGCGGGCGTAGCGCGGGCAGAGTTCGTCGCGCTTGAGCAGGATGAACACGTCGGCGACCTGGAAATCCGGGTCCCAGCAGGGCTCGCCGCAGATCTTCGCGCCCAGGCGCATGTAGGCCTTGAGCAGCGGCGGCAGCTCGGCGGTGAGGTTTTCCGGGACGTCCAGCGGCGGCAGCGGGTTCTTCGGCTCGGCCTGCAGGTAGTCGGTGCACAGGTAGCGTTCGCGCAGCCGCTGCATCACCGCCTTGGCCTGCATACCGCCGTCGCGCATGGGAATGCTGGCGCAGCCCATCAGGTAGCGGTAGCCGCCCTCGTTGAGGACCTCGGCGAGTTCGCCCCAGAGTACCGCGATGGTGGCGCCGTTGCGGTATTCGGGAGCGACGCAGGTGCGGCCGATCTCCAGGACCGGGCCGTGCAGGGCGTCGAGGCCGGAGAGGTGGAACTCCTCTTCGCTGTAGAAGCGCCCGAGGCGTTCGGCGGCGCGATGGTCGAGCAGCCGGGTGGTGGCCACCAGGGCGCCGCTGTCGAGGTCGCGGACGCCGATGTGTGCGCAGTGACGGTCGTAGTCGTCGCGGTCGAGGCCGTCTTCGGCGCCTTCGAGCTTGGCGTCGAACTCGGCGCTGAATACGCGGTAGCGCAGGGCCTGGGCCTCGCGCAGGGCGCGGGCGCCGTTCAGGCGCTCGGCCTTCAGGCGGCGTCCGGCGACGGGTTCGCGGGTAATGGCGGTCTGGGTCATGCCTGGGCCTCCTTGGGCCGGCGCCGCGGGTTGCGGCCGCTCGGCTTTGTTGTGCAAGCTCAGGCTAGGAAGGCGCGGTGTCACCCCTGTGACAGGGGCGTGATGCTTGTATGACATTGTCGCCGGATGTAACGCGCCGTTGTTCAACGCTGGCACCCTCGGCAGGATGCCGGTTCCGACACATTCCACACTGGAGTCCGCCATGTCCTGGCAACGCTTGCTCGGCCCGCTCGACCGCCTGCCCACCGAAGGCTCCCTGGAAGACTGGCACGCCGCCGCCCTGGCGCGCGCCGACGGTCTTGGCACCCTGGAGCGGGCGGTGCTCGGCGGACGATTGGCGGCGAGTCCGGGCCTGGCCTTCCTCGCCGGCTACCAGGCGGCCCTGCGCGCGCTCTGGCCGGCGGCGCCGGAAGGTCTCGGCGCGCTGTGCGTGACCGAGAAGCGCAGCGTGCGCCCGGCGGACCTGCAGACCCGCCTGGAGGGGCTGGTCCTGCATGGACAAAAGGATTTCGTCACCGCTGGCGACAGCGCCTCCTGGTGGCTGGTGGCCGCCCGCGACGAGGCACCGGGGCAGCCGCCGCGACTGTCGATGACGGTGGTCCTGGCCGGCGCCCCGGGGGCGCGCCTGGAGGCGTTGCCGGCGCTGCCGCTGATGCCGGATGTGCCGCATTCCCGCCTGTTGCTCGACGGTGCCCATTGCGAGCGCCTGCCCGGCGATGGTTGGGACGACTACGTCAGGCCGTTCCGCCTGCTGGAGGATGTCCATGTGCTGGCGGCGCTGGTCGGCTGGCTCTATGGGGTCGGCCATGAATGCGGCTGGCCCTCGCCGCTGCTGCTGCGCCTGGCCGGCATCCTCGGCGGCTGCGCCGAGGTCGCGCGGCATCCGGTCGCCTGCGTCGGCACCCAGGCGGTACTGGCTGGGCTGTTCGAACAGTTCTCGGCGCTGGAGGGGCAACTGGATGCCGCCTTCGCCGCCAACGCCTCGACCTGGGAGGCATTGTGGCAACGCGATCGCGGCTTGCTGGCGATTGCCAACGGGGCCCGCAAAGTTCGCCTGGAGAAGGCCTTGACCCGCCTCGGGCTTGACCCAGGTCAGTGAGGCGCCGCGCCGCAGGCGCTTACCCTGCGCAGCATCCGGCGAGGAATGCTCCTCGGCGCCTGCACAGAGTAGATTTCACCGACCATGCGACGCGAACCGATCGTGCTGTTCGACAACGGCAGCCACCAGTGCCTGTGTTTCGATGACCTCGTCAGCGGCGAAGGGGTCCAGTCCAACCAGTTCCTGATCGTCGACAACGGCCAGTACCTGCTGCTCGATCCCGGCGGCGACCTGACCTACACGCCGCTCTCGCTGGAATTGTCGAAACGCTTTCCGCTGCAGGAGCTGGACTACATCTTCGCTTCGCACCAGGACCCGGACATCATCGCCGCCCTCGACAAGTGGCTGCTGCACACCCGCGCCCGGGTGATCTGCTCCAAGCTGTGGGCGCGCTTCCTGCCGCACCTGACGGCCAACTACCTGGCGGTCAGCCATGGCATCAACACCTACGACCGGGTCATGCCGTTGCCCGACCGCGGCCAGGCGATCGCTCTCGGCGACTGCTCGTTGAAGGCGATCCCCGCGCATTTCCTGCATTCGGTGGGCAACTTCCAGCTCTACGACCCGGTGAGCAAGATCCTTTTCTCGGGCGACATGGGCGCCTCGCTGGTGGACGACGCCGCGCCGGTCAGCGATTTCGCCGCGCATATCCAGTACATGGACGGATTCCATCGCCGCTACATGGCGGCGAACAAGATCTGCCGCCTGTGGGCGCGGATGGTCCGGGACATGGATGTGGAGATGATCGTGCCGCAACACGGGCGGCCCTTCGTCGGCAAGGAAATGATCAGCGCCTTCCTCTACTGGATCGAGAACCTTGAGTGCGGCATCGACCTGCTCGGTCCGGACGACTACCGCATGCCCGGCTGAGTCCGCGCTTCCTGGCGTCATCGACGCCATGCTAGGGTTGCCCCTCGACCGTCGAGAGGGCCCGCCGATGCCCGCTTTGCCGTTGTCCCGCCGCGCCCTCGCCGCGCTGGCTCTGGTATTCGCCCTCCCTGCCCTGGCCGAAGACTGGCCCGACACCGACTGGCCCCGTGCCCAACAGCCCGCGGGGCCGGCGCTGGAGGCATTCGAGCGCTATGTCTTCGGCCGTCGCGACGATGTTCGTCGCAAAGGCATCCGCACCGACGCGGTAGTGGTGATCCGCGACGGTCGCCTGCTCTATGAGCGCTACGCCGGCCCGAGCCGTGCCGAGACCCCGCACCTTACCTGGTCGGTGAGCAAGAGCCTGCTCGCCACGCTGCTTGGCGTCGCCGAGGGCGAAGGGCGCTTCCAGCTCGACGACCCGGTGGCGCGCTACTACCCGCCGTTCGCCCGTCATCCCCAGGTGACGTTACGCCACCTGCTGAACTGGTCTTCCGGGCTGGACTGGCAGGAGGACTACGAGTTCGCGCCATTGAAATCCTCCGTGGTGGCGATGCTTTACACCCGTGGGCGTGACGACATGGCCGGCTTCGTCGCCGAGACCCCGCAGGCCCGGCCGCCGGGCCGGCGTTTCCGCTACTCCAGCGGCGACAGCAACGTGCTGGCGGCGGCCCTCCACGGCATGCTCGGCGCGGACTATGCCGAGTACCCCTGGCGCGCGCTGTTCGAGCCGCTGGGCATCCGTTCGGCGGTATGGGAGCGAGACGCCGCCGGCACGTTCGTCGGCTCGTCGTACGTCTACATGAGCGCCCGCGACCTGGCGCGCGTCGGCCTGCTGATGCAGCGCCACGGGCGCTGGCGCGAGCGGCAACTGCTGCCGCTGGCATGGGTCGAGTTCAACCTGACGCCCTTCGCCCGCTACCGGCCGAGCGCGGAAGAGGAGGGCGAGGCGGTGCCGGGCGGCCAGTGGTGGTTGAACCGTGCGGTGAAAGGCGCGCCGGCGCCCTGGCCGGACGTCGCCGAGACCGCCTTCGCCGCGCTCGGCCACTGGGGCCAGGCGCTCTACGTGCTGCCCGAGGAGAAGCTGGTGATCGTGCGCTACGCCGACGACCGCGACGGGCGTTTCCGTCACAACGAATTCCTGCGCCTGGCGCAGGCGGCGTTCGCCGGGGAGGCGCGGCCATGATCCGTCGCCATCCCTTGCTCTTCCTGTTCGTCCTGGGGCTGCTCGCCGCCCTCGCGTGGGCCTGGCAGAACCGCATCCACCTGGCGGCCTTTCCCGCCATCATCGGCGCCTACACGGCCAAGGAGTACTGCTCCTGCCGCTACGTGATGGGGAACTCCGCGGACTATTGCCGGGCCTATACCCAACAGTACGTGCCGATCAGCGGCTTCTTCGACGACGAAGCCCGCCGCCGGGTGACCGCCCGCGGCCTCGGCAGTACGCAGACGGCCGCCTGGCTGGGCCCGCGCGAGGGATGCCGGCTCATGCCCGAGGCGGACAGGCTGCCGGACTGATCGGCGGCGCATGTCGGGGCGCGGGGCGAGGGACGGCGCCGGCCCGAAGCCGGAGGTGGAATGCCTGTTGTATTGTGTGTCCTGTTGTTGCTCCTCAGCCCGCTGCTGTCGGCGGCGGAATGGCAACTGGAGCCGGATTACTCGCGGATCAGCTTCGTTTCCGTGAAACGCGCGAAGATGGCCGAGGTGCAGCGCTTCGACCGTCTCAGCGGCCAGATCGACAAGCAGGGCGTCGCGCGCATCGTGGTGCCGCTGGGCACCCTGGACAGCGGCCTGGCCCTGCGCGACGAGCGAATGAAGGACAACTTCTTCGAAACCTCGCGCTTCCCCGAGGCCACCGTGGAGAGCCGCCTGGACATGGCCGGCTTCGACGACCTGCGGGTCGGCCAGTCGCGGGTCGAGAAGCTCGACTTCACCCTCGACCTGCACGGCCAGCAGCGCCGCCTGAAGGCCGACGTGCTGGTCACCCGCCAGGGCGAAGGGCTGGTCCAGGTGGCGACCCTGGAGCCGGTGCTGCTGAAGCTGCTCGACTTCGACCTGGAAGAGAAGCTCAAGCCCTTGAAGGACATGGCCAATATTCCCTCGATCACTCCCGAGGTACCGGTGTTCGCCGTGCTGAACTTCCGCGAAGTGCCGCCGGAACAGTTCTGACGCGCCGGTGCAGGGCGGCGCGGGCCTTGGGTTCCACCCAGTGGAACCGCCTTCCGTTGTCCTTCGCCGCGCGCCGCGCTTAGCTGTGACCACGCCCGGCCGGCCTTGCGTCCGGGCCTCCCGCCAACAAGACCGGAGCGCAATCCGGCCAGAGGAGAGACGGCATGGCTCGACATCGACACATCGTGGCCTGGCTCGAGGAGGTCGCCGACGACCTGCGTAGCCTGCGCCAGGACATCCACGCCCATCCCGAACTGGGCTTCGAGGAGCGACGCACCGCCGCGCTGGTCGCCGAGTGCCTGCGCGGCTGGGGCTACGAAGTGCACGAAGGGATCGGCCGCACCGGCGTGGTCGGCGTCCTCCGCCAGGGCGACGGTACGCGGCGGCTCGGCCTGCGGGCGGACATGGATGCGCTGCCGATCGACGAGGCCACGGGGCTCGGCTACAGCAGCTGCCACGGCGGGCGCATGCACGCCTGCGGCCACGACGGACACACCGCGATGCTGCTCGGCGCGGCACGCTACCTGGCGGCGACGCGGCGTTTCGACGGCACCCTGGTACTGATCTTCCAGCCCGCCGAGGAAGGCCAGGGCGGCGCCGAGGCGATGCTAGCCGACGGGCTGCTGGAGCGCTTTCCCTGCGATGCGCTGTTCGGCATGCACAACATGCCGGGACTGGAGGCCGGGCACCTGGGCTTCCGCGCGGGACCGATGATGGCTTCCCAGGACCTGCTGAGCGTCACCCTGGAGGGCGTCGGTGGCCACGGTTCGATGCCGCACTTGAGCGTCGATCCGCTGCTCGCCGCGTCGAGCGCGGTGATGGCCCTGCAAAGCGTGGTGGCGCGCAACGTCGATCCGCAGAAGGCCGCGGTGGTCACGGTCGGTGCATTGCAGGCCGGCGAGGCGGCCAACGTCATACCCCAGCGCGCCGTGCTGCGCCTGAGCCTGCGGGCGCTCGACGGCCAGGTGCGCGAGCAGGTGCTGCAGCGGGTTCGCCAGATCATCGAGTTGCAGGCCGCCAGCTATGGGTGCCAGGCCAGCATCGAGCACTACCCGGCCTATCCGGTGCTGGTCAACAGCGTCGAGGAAACCGAGTTCGCCCGCCAGGTCGGGGTCGCGCTGGCCGGCGCGGAGGAGGTCGACGGCGCCACGCCGAAGCTGATGGGCAGCGAGGACTTCGCCTGGATGCTACAGCGCTGCCCCGGCAGCTACCTGTTCATCGGCAACGGCAGAGGACGGCCGATGGTGCACAACCCGGCCTATGACTTCAACGACGACATCCTGGTCCGGGGCGCGGCCTATTGGGGCGCGCTCGCTGAGACCTGGCTGGCCGCCCCCGCGGCGTCCGGCCTTGCGACTGACTGCCGCCAGTAACGGCGCGGCCTGAGCCGCGCCGGCATTCCCCCTCGGTGACCAGGAGATTCCCATGCACGCTTGCCCGAGCGGTACCTCGCGTACCCGCCAGGTGGCGGCTGCCGTGATCGGCAACGCCCTGGAGTGGTACGACTTCATCGTCTACGGCTTCCTTTCCAGCCTGATCGCCAGGCTGTTCTTCCCCTCCGGCGACGAGTACACCTCGCTGCTGATGGCCCTGGCCACCTTCGGTGTCGGTTTCTTCATGCGTCCGGTCGGTGGGGTCCTGCTCGGCCTGTATGCCGACCGCAGGGGACGCAAGGCGGCGATGCAACTGATCATCCTGCTGATGACGCTGTCCATCGCGATGATCGCCTTCGCCCCGACCTACGCGGCGATCGGCGTCGGCGCACCATTGCTGATCGTGATCGCGCGAATGCTGCAGGGTTTCGCCACCGGCGGCGAGTACGCCAGCGCCACGGCTTTCCTGGTGGAAAGCGCGCCGCCGCACCGGCGCGGTCTCTACGGTTCCTGGCAATTGTTCGGCCAGTGCCTGGCGGTGTTCGCCGGTGCGGGGATGGGCGCGCTGGTCACCCATTGCCTGGACGCCGAGGCCCTGGAGAGCTGGGGCTGGCGGGTGCCGTTCCTGTTCGGTCTGCTGATCGGTCCGGTGGGATTGTGGATCCGCCGCTACATGGGCGAGACCGAGGCCTTCCTCGAAGCCATCCGGGAGCCCGGCGAGCGCCAGGGGCTGCTCGGCGTGCTGCGCGAATACCGGCGCAGCGTGCTGGTGAGCATGGGCCTGACGGTGGTCGGCACGGTGTCCTTCTACGTGGTGCTGGTGAATATGCCGACCTTCGCCCACAAGCAGTTGGGCCTGCCGCTGGACGAGGTGTTCATGGTGCAGATGGCTGCGGTGGCGCTGATGACCCTGGTGATCCCGTTGGCTGGGGGACTCTCCGACCGGGTCGGGCGGCGCCCGGTGCTGCTGGTCGCGACCCTGGCCTTCATGCTCATGGTCTATCCGCTGTTCGCCTGGGTCGCCGCGGCGCCGAGCCTGGGGCGCCTGCTGCTGATGCAACTGTTGCTGTGCACGGCGATCGGCGGCTTCTTCGGCCCGGCGCCGACCGCGGTGGCCGAGCAGTTTCCGGTGCGGGTGCGTTCCACCGGCCTGGCGGTGGCGTATAACCTGGCGGTGATGCTGTTCGGCGGTTTCGCTCCGTTCATCGTCACCTGGCTCACCGAGGTCGGCGGCTCGCCAGTGGCGCCGGCGTTCTACGTGCTCGGCGCGGCCTTCCTCGGGCTGCTCGCCACCCTCTATCTGCGGGAGGGCGCGACGCCCGCCCCGCGCCCCCGTGAACCGGCCCTGGGCAAGCCGGCAAGGAGTCTGTGAATGAGCGCCACCCGCCATCGAAGCGACGGCCACGAGGAAATCGTCGCGCTTGACGCGCTGCCGCTGTCCGCGGCGATCCGCCGACGCGAACTATCCTGCCGCGAGGTCATGCAGGCCTACCTGGCGCAGATCGAACGGTTCAACCCGCGGGTCAACGCCATCGTCTCGCTGCAGGCGGAAAGCCGTCTGCTCGCCCAGGCCGACGAGCGCGACCGGCAACTGGCGCGCGGCGAATGGCTGGGCTGGATGCACGGCATGCCGCAGGCGATCAAGGACCTCGCCGCCACCTCCGGCATTCCTACCACCCTGGGTTCGCCGCTGTTCGCCGGGCAGGTGCCGGAGCACGACGCAATCGTCGTCGAGCGGGTGAAGAGCAGCGGTGCGATCGTCATCGGCAAGACCAACGTACCGGAGTTCGGGCTCGGCTCGCAGACCTACAACCCGCTGTTCGGCACCACCCGCAATGCCTACGATCCGGCGCGGATCGCCGGCGGCAGCAGCGGTGGGGCGGCGGTGGCGCTGGCGCTGCGCATGCTGCCGGTGGCCGACGGCAGCGACATGATGGGTTCGCTGCGCAACCCCGCCGCCTACAACAACGTCTACGGCTTCCGCCCGTCCCAGGGACGGGTGCCGCACGGCCCGCAAGCGGAACTGTTCGTTCAGCAACTGGCCACCGAAGGCCCGATGGGGCGCAGCGTGGCCGACCTGGCCCGGCTGCTGGCCACCCAGGCCGGCTACGATCCGCGCTGTCCGCTGTCGTTGCGCGACGATCCGCGCAGGTTCGCCGACGACCTCGGGCGCGACTTCCGCGGAGCCCGGCTCGGCTGGCTCGGCGACTACGCCGGCTACCTGCCGATGGAGGAGGGCGTGCTGGAGCTTTGCGAAGCCGCGCTGGGCGATTTCGCCGAGCTGGGCTGCGACGTCGAGGCGTGCCTGCCGGACTATCCCCTGGAGCGCCTGTGGCGCACCTGGCTGGTCCATCGCCAGTGGCTGGTGCAGGGCTCGCTTGGCGAGCTTTACGCCGATCCCGCACGGCGCGTCCGACTCAAGCCGGAGGCGCAGTGGGAAGTGGAGTCCGGGCTCGGCCTCGGCGCCGCCGAGGTCTATCGCGCCTCGCTGGATCGCAGCGACTGGTATCGGGCGCTGGCGCGTCTGTTCGAACGTTACGATTTCCTCTTGCTGCCCAGCGCCCAGGTGTTTCCTTTCGATGCAGAAACGGCGTGGCCGCGGCAGGTCGCCGGGCGGCCGATGGACACCTATCACCGCTGGATGGAGGTGGTGATCGGCCCGACCCTGGCCGGTTTGCCGGCGATCAGCGTACCGATCGGCTTCGGCGCGGCGGTGCCGATGGGATTGCAGATCATCGGCCCGGCGCAGGCCGACCTGGCGGTGCTGCAACTGGCCCATGCCCACGAGGGCCTGACCCGTTGGGTCAGCCGCCGTCCGCCGGCGATGCTCGAGGCTCCAGGGGGAATCGACTAGGCCGCGGAGCAATGCTGCCGTATTCGCAGATTCTTCCTACATGACCTGGGCCTGCATCTTGCTTTGCCATAACGGTCTGTCGACGGTGGAGGTGTCGTCATGCCGGAAAGAGAAGAGGCGGGAACCGTGCGTTCGGTGGAGCGGGCGCTGGCGATCCTCGATCTGCTGGGCCAGCACCAGGCGCTGGGGCTCGAGGAGCTGCATTACCTGACCGAACTGCCCAAGGCCACGGTGTCGCGGCTGCTGCATACCCTGCTGGAGCAGGGCTGGCTGTACCGCGGCTTGACCGACCGGCGCTACCGGCTGCGTTCCACCCGCCTCTACGGTGACGCCGCCGAGCGCTTCCGCTGCCAGGTGGTGGAGCGTTCCGCGCCGCTGCTGGTGGAGTTGAGCGAGCGCACCGGGCTGGTCGCCGATTTGTCGATTCTCGACGGCGACCGCCTGCTGGTGGCGGAAAGCTCGGTGCCCGGCGTCCTGCGCAAGCGCTACCCGGCCAACCGGCTGGTGGTCGGCCAGCACGCCAGCCTGTTCCATTCGGCCATGGGCAAGGCCTGCCTGGGCGAACTGGCAGACAGCGAGGTGCGCCGCCTGGCGCGCCAGCACCAGGTAGACGAGGACCTCTGGTTGCGCACCCGCGAGCAGGCCCACGGCCAGGGCTACGGCGAGCGTACCGAGGGACACTGGGAGTATCCGGTGCGCCTGCCGTTCCTGATCCGCGCGGTGGCCTTGCCGGTACGCGCCCAGGGTCGCCTGCTCGGCAGCGTGGCGCTGCACTGGCCGCGCGATCAGGATTGCGTCGAACGGGTGCGCCGCCGGCACCTGGGAACCCTGGCCGATACCGTCAGTCAGTTGCAGCACGCGCTCGACTGACGCGGGAGTTTGCCTGCTCCCAGGCGGCCGGTTTAAGGTGGCGCCGGACGCAAAGGGAGCCCGCATGCACAAGTTGATCTGCCTCGGCCTGGCCCTCCTGGCCTTGCCGGTCCAGGCCGCCTGGTACCTGGATTACGAGTCGTCGCGACTCAGTTTCATCTCCACCAAGAACGCTACCCTTTCGGAAGTCGGCCGCTTCCTGGTCATGCACGGCAAGGTCGACGACAAGGGTCAGGCGCGCCTGCGCGTCGAGCTGGACTCGGTGAGCACCGACATCCCGCTGCGCGACGAACGCATCCGCGAGCATCTGTTCGAGACCAAGCGCTTCGCCGAGGCGGAGATCACCGCCCAGCTCGACCTGGCGCCGATCGTCGAGCTGGCCGACGGCGTGCAACTGGAAATGCGCCAGCCGGTGACCGTCAGCCTGCACGGCAAGCGCAAGAGCTACGCCAGCGACCTGTTGGTGACCCGCCTGGACGAGCATCGCTTCCAGGTGGTGACCCTGTCGCCGCTGGTGCTGGACGCCGCCGACTTCGACCTCGCCCCCGGCATCGAGACCCTGCGCAAGCTGGCCGGCGCCGGCAGCATCGGGCTCTCGGTGCCGGTCGGCGCCGTGCTGATCTTCACTTCGCGGTGAGCGGCCCGGTCTTTCCCTGGCGCAGCGACAACCGCTTCGCCCTGCTCAATGACGGCGTGCGGTTCTTCCCGCGCATGCTGCTGGCCATCGAGGCGGCGCAGCGGAGCATCGAGCTGGAGCTGTACCTGGTGGAAGACGGGCATTGCGCCGAACTGTTTCTCGTCGCCCTGCTGGATGCCCGCCGCCGGGGCGTCGCCGTGCGCTGCCTGTTCGACGGCTTCGGCTGCCTAGGCCTGGGCAGCGCCTGGATCCAGCGCCTGCGCGAGGCCGGCGGCGAACTGCGGCTGTACAACCCGCTGCGCTGGAAGCTGACTGGCGGCAATCTCTACCGCGACCATCGCAAGCTGCTGCTGGTGGACGGGCGCCTCGGTTATGTCGGTGGCGCCGGGATCACCGACGAATTCTGGGAACCGGTCAGCGACGTCAGCGCCTGGCGCGAGGTGATGGTCGAGATGGACGGCCCGGTGGTGGCGGACTGGGCGGCGCTGTTCGAGCGGCAATGGCTGGCCTGTCTCGAAGAGAAAGCCTGGAAGCCCCGCGAGGGCATGACCCTTACCCGCCTTCCGCCGCAGCCGGGGGC
>NZ_SCND01000125.1:0-15041 GCF_005503585.1 Pseudomonas sp. 2VD | reverse complement strand
TCAGTACCCCGGAGAGGTCCGGGTTCAGCTCGACGCTTTCGATCTTGCCGATGTCCAGGCCCTTGAAGCGGATCGGCGTGCCTTCGCGTAGGCCGTCGGCATTGTCGATGCTCAGCTGGATTTCCACGCCACGGGCCATCGCCGCCTCCTCGCTGTCGAAGAGGGTGAAGCGACGCACCTTGGTCACGGTCGGTGCCTTCGGATCGAGGGTGTCGAAGGAAATCCCGCCGGTGATCAGGGTCTGTAGCGACTCGCTCTTCACCTGCACGCCGCTGAGGTTGCCGGTCAGGGTGATCCCGCTGGAGTTCCAGAAGCGCGTCGAGGTATTCACCAGGTGCGCGTACTCCGGCTCGATGTGCACACCCACCACCACTCGCTGGCGGTCGCGCGACAGCTGGTAGCTCTGCACGCTGCCGACGCGGACCTGGCGGTAGAGGTTCGGCGCGCCGATATCGATCGAGCCGAGCTTGTCGCTGGTCAGCACCAAGTGCAGGCCGGGCGCGTCGGTGTTCAGCGGCGGCGCTTTCGGGCGGATGGTGAACTCGCGACTCGGCGCGCCGCTCTTGGCGAAGCGCACATCGATATAGTTACCTTTCACCAGGGCCTCGAGGCCGGTGATGCCGGCCAGGGAGATGCTTGGCTTGACGGTCCAGAACTCGGTGCCTTCCAGCAGCATGTCCTCGACCCGCGGATCCATCGCCAGGTCGGCAGTGGCGCTGCTGTAGTCCTTGCCCATGTCGATCGACTTGACCAGGCCGACCTGCACGCCGTTGAACATCACCGGGGTGCGCCCTGGATCGATACCACTGACGTCGTTCATCTTCAGCTTCACGCGCAGACCGGCCTGGGCCGCGTCGTAGTCGTCGTACAGGCGGAACGGCTTGCTCGGATCGGTCGGCGGGCTGTCGCCTCGACTATCGGAAGTAGCGAAAGCGATACCGCCGGCGACCAGGGTCAGCAGCGACTCGCTATGCACCTTGAAGCCGGACAGGCCGCCGGAAATGGAGATGCCGCTGGCGTTCCAGAATCGCGTGTGCTTGCGCACTAGGTCGGCGTAGGCCGGCTCGATGTGCACCTTGATCTCGATGGTCCTCTGGTCATCGCCCAGCTGGAAGCTCTTCACCTGGCCGACCTGGATCTGCCGGTAGAACACCGGGCTGCCCTGCTCCAGGGAGCCCAGGCGATCGGCCTTGAGGGTCAGGTGCAGGCCGGGCAGCCTGTCGGAAAGGGGGGGCGGCTGCTTCAGCGCGGTGAAGTTGCGTTCTTCCTTCTCGCCCTTCACCGGATCGACCGCGATGTAGACGCCAGATACCAGGGTTTCCAGGCCGGTGACGCCAGCCAGGGAAACCCGCGGCTTGACCAGCCAGAAGCGGGTACCCTTGCTCAGATACTGGCGCGCCTCCTTGTCCATTTCGATGGTGGCCACCACGCCCTTGATATCTTCGCTGACATCCAGCGCGACGACCTTGCCGACCGCGATGCCCTTGTACAGCACCTCGGTCTTCTTCGCCTGGATGCCATCGCTGCTCTCGAAGCGCACCTGGATCAACACCCCTGCCTGGTCGTAGGCGCGCCAGCCCAGCCAGGCCCCGATAGCCAGGGCCACCAGCGGCAGCACCCAGATCGCCGACCAGTTCGAGGTCTTGTGTTTCTTCGGGCTTGGCAAATCACTCATTCTCGTCGTCCAGATTGGTGTTGTCCCAGATAAGCCGGGGGTCGAACGTCACGGCGGCGAGCATGGTGAGCACCACCACGCTGGCGAAGGCGGCGGCGCCGAGATTGGCCTCGATGCTCGCCAGGTTGCCGAAATTGACCAGCGCCACGAGGATGGCGATGACGAAGATATCGAGCATCGACCAGCGCCCGACCCATTCGATGAAGCGGTACATCATGATTCGCTGGCGGGCCGACATCGGCTGGTGCCGCTGCACCGAATAGAGCAACAGGGCGATGCCGACCAGCTTGAAGGTGGGGACGACGATACTGGCGACGAACACCACCAGGGCGATGGGAAACATGTCGGCCTGGATCAGGGTCACGACCCCGCCCATGATGGTCGCCGGGGAGCCCTTGCCGAGCATGTTGACGGTCATGATCGGCAACAGGTTGGCGGGAACGTAGAGAATCATCGCCGAGATCAGCAACGCCCAGGTACGGGCGATGCTGCTCGGCCGCCGAGGATGCAGCTTCGCGCCGCAGCGACTGCAACGCGGATGCTCGTTCCCGTCGGCGCGATTCAACTGGTGGCACTCGCCGCAGACCAGAATGCCGGCATCGATCGCACGCATTGTCGTTCTCCAGGATCTCTGCCGGGACGGTGATGGTTTGTCGTCGTCCAGCACGGCGGCCAACCTGTGCCTTGCCCGGCAGGGAATGGGCACGGGGAAACCACCTGTCGGGGGAGGCTGCCGTCGGAAGACGATTCTGTTCGGGGCGTTACAGCGATGGCATGGGTTCGGCCACTCACGCGCATCAGTTGTCCGCTCGGCTCGATCTGGCCAGGCTGGGCCGGACTCGCTATTCATGCCGCTTGGACGACGATCGAGCGCTGGGATCGCATGATGCTTATATAGTTCACATGAGTCAATATTGTCTCATGTGTTTTTCACCATCGCGCTATACGGAGCCAAGCGGCGATCCTGCCAGGGAGGCATCATGGCATTCGCCACGGAAGGAAGGACCCCCGGAGAGATTGTGGCGCGCCTCCTGTCTCATGCCGATGCAAGTGGCGGTATCGGCCGAGAATCCCTCGACACCGAGAAGCGGCTTTTCCGCGTCCAGGCATGGGACGATAGGAGCGCTCGGGTAGCCCTGGATCGATACTCGCTTTGCTCATTCGGGGTACAGGCAGGAACACCGGCGGGCCTCTTCCGGGGCTCCTCCAGTGTCCTGCTGCACACCTCTGAGGCTTCGATATCCTCCGAACCTCGTCTTTGCCCGGTTCCTCTTTCAGTCAATCGCCGCCCGCGTCTCAACCCCGTCCACCAACCGCGCAATCCCCAATGGGTTGCCATCCTTCAGCGCTTCCGGCAGCCACGCGTCCGGGTAGTTCTGGTAGCACACCGGGCGCAGGAAACGGTCGATGGCCAGGGTGCCCACCGAGGTGCCGCGGGCGTCCGAGGTGGCCGGGTACGGGCCGCCGTGGACCATCGCGTCGCAGACTTCCACGCCGGTCGGATAGCCGTTGAGCAGCAGGCGCCCTGCCTTCTGTTCCAGGAGCGGTACCAGGTCGGCGAAGGACGCCAGGTCTTCCGCTTCGGCGATCAGGGTCGCGGTGAGCTGCCCGTGCAGCCCATGCAGCGCGCGCTTCAGTTCGGCGTGGTCGGCGACCTCGACGACCACGCTGGCCGGGCCGAAGACTTCTTCCTGCAGCAACTCGTCGCCCTCCAGCAGCAGGCTGACGTCCGCCTGGAACAGTTGCGGCCGGGCCTGGCGGCCCTCCTGCGGTTGCCCGGCGAGATGGCGGACGCGCGGGTGGGCGTGCAGCGCCGCCAGGCCTTTTTCATAGCTGGCCAGCGTGCCGGCGTTGAGCATGGTCTGCGCCGGCTGGTCGTCCATGCGGGCGGCGAAGCGTTCGAGGAACGCCGAGAATTGCGCAGAGCGGATGCCGATGACCAGCCCGGGATTGGTACAGAACTGGCCGCAGCCGAGCACCACCGAGGCACTCAGTTCGTCGGCCACGGCCTCGCCGCGCTTCTTCAGCGCCGCCGGCAGCAGCACCACCGGGTTGATGCTGCTCATCTCGGCGAACACCGGGATCGGTTGCGCCCGGGCGGCCGCCATGTCGCAGAGGGCGCGGCCGCCCTTCAGCGAACCGGTGAAGCCGACCGCCTGGATCGCGGGGTGGCGGACCAGCCGCTCCCCTACTCCGCCGCCGTAGATCATGTTGAACACGCCCGCCGGCATGCCGGTGCGCTCGGCCGCGCGGAGGATCGCCGCGGCGACCCGTTCGGCGGTGGCCATGTGTCCGCTGTGCGCCTTGAACACCACCGGGCAGCCGGCGGCCAGGGCCGCGGCGGTATCGCCGCCGGCGGTGGAGAACGCCAGGGGGAAGTTGCTCGCGCCGAACACCGCCACCGGGCCGAGGCCGATCCGGCACTGGCGCAGGTCGACGCGTGGCAGCGGCTTGCGTTCGGGCCGGGCGCGGTCGATGCGCGCGCCATGGAAGTCGCCGCGCCGCAGGACTTCGGCGAACAGGCGCAGCTGGCCGCTGGTGCGGCTGCGTTCGCCCTGGATGCGCGTGGCCGGTAGCGCGGTTTCACGGCAGACGATGGCGACGAAATCAGCGTCCAGCGCGTCGAGTTCGGCGGCGATGGTATCGAGGAATTCCGCGCGGCGGCTGGCCGGCAGTTGCCGGTAGTGCGGGTAGGCGCTGGCGGCGGCTTCGGCGGCGGCGTCCACTTCTTCCGGGGTGGCTTGCACGAAGCGGTACGGCAGCGCCTCACCGCTGGCGGCGTCGAGGCTTTGCAGGAAGAGCGTGCCGGCCGCGCTGCGGGCGCCGCCGATGAAGTTGTGTCCGAGGATGGCTGTCATGTCGACCTCATACAGGGGAAGCCCCGCCGGGGATGGCCGGCGGGGTTGGAGCCAAGGCTCCGCAGGAATGAAGGAAACCGTGCCGCGGGTCTCTCGTGGAGCTCCGGCCTATGCACGGCGGTGGGGCTTCAGAGCGCTACCACCCGCCCCGGCGTCAGTGCGGTCTCGACGGCGGCGATGCCATTGCGCAGCGGCGCGCCGAACTCGGCCATGGCGATCTCGAAGACATCCCCCGGAGCAGCCTTGATCCCGTCGGCGAAGGACAGCGTGGCGGTACCGAAGTAATGCACGTGGACGTCGCCCGGACGGAGGAACTGCGCGTACTTGAAATGGTGGTACTCGAGGTTCTCCAGGCTGTGGCACATGTTGTCCTCGCCGGAAAGGAACGCCTGCTGCCAGAGCACTTCGCCGTCGCGCAGGATCCGGCTCTCGCCCTGCAGATGGCGCGGCAGTTCGCCGACCCGCAGCTCCGGCCCGTAGCAGCAGGCGCGTAGCTTGGAATGCGCCAGGTACAGGTAGTTGCGGCGCTCCATCAGGTGGTCGGAGAACTCGTTGCCCAGGGCGTAGCCGAGCCGGTAAGGCCGACGGTCATCGCCGATCAGGTAGAGCCCGACCAGCTCCGGTTCCTCGCCGGCGTCCTCGGCGAAGGCCGGTAGCGGGAAGTCAGCGCCGGGGCGCACGACGATGCCGCCGTCGCCCTTGTAGAACCATTCAGGCTGCGCGCCGACCTGGCCCGCCGGTGGCTTGCCGCCCTCCAGGCCCCACCTGAAGATGCGCATGGTGTCGGTCAGCGCGGTCTCGTCGCCCTGGTTCTGCTGGTGCATGCGGTCGCGCGTCGCGGCGCTGCCCAGGTGGGTCAGGCCGGTGCCGCTGACCAGGCAATGGGCCGGGTCGTCATGATCCAGCGGCGGCAGCACCCTTCCCTCCTCCAGCAACCCGGCATAGTCCGGGCCTGGCTCGCTGCCTCGGCGCAGCACCTCTTCGTGCAGGCCGCTGCCCGCGCGAATCGCCGCCAGCCCCAGTTCGCGCGTGCTGCGCACGCCGCGCAGCACCTGTATCCCGGCGCCTTCGACGACGCCGACCCGGCGCTGCCCTGCCCGGTCCTCGAATTGAATCAGCCGCATCTCGGCTCCTCCTGTGGGCTCCGACTATCACTCGATGATGATGAAATCCTTGAGGTGCTCTTCGGATATCTCCAGGCCCAGGCCGGGCTTGTGGTCGTCCAGCTGGATATAGCCGTCGACCGGCTGCGGCTCGCCTTTGAACACGTAGTAGAACAGCTCGTTGCCGACCTCGACGTCGAACACCGGGAAGAACTCGGCCATCGGCGAGGCGGTGCTGGCCATGGTCAGGTGATAGTTGTGCAACTGTCCGGCGTGCGGGATCACCGGCACTGACCAGGCCTCGGCCATGGCGTTGATCTTGCGCGCGGCGGTGATCCCGCCGACGCGGTTGGTGTCGTACTGGATGACGTCCACCGCGCGGCGCTCCAGCAGGTCCTTGAAGCCGTGGCCGGTGAATTCGTGCTCGCCGCCGGAGATCGGCATGATCCCCATCTTCTTCAGCTCGACGTAGCCCTCGATGTCATCGGCGATCACCGGCTCCTCCAGCCAGCGCGGTTCGAACTCGGCGAGCTTCGGCAGCATCCGCCGGGCGTATTCCAGGGTCCAGCCCATGTAGCATTCGAGCATGATGTCGATGTCCGGCCCGGCCAGTTCGCGTAGCGCGCGGACCTGCTCGATGTTCCTGCGCATGCCCGCCGGGCCGTCCTTGGGGCCATAGCCGAAGCGCATCTTCAGCGCGGTGAAGCCCTGGTTCAGGTAGCCCTGGGCCTCTTCGAGGAAGGCGTCGAGGTTGTCGTTGGCGTAGAGCTTCGAGGCGTAGGTCCAGATCTTCTCCTTGGTGCGGCCGCCGAGCAGCTTGAACACCGGCTTGTTCACCGCCTTGCCCATGATGTCCCAGATCGCCAGGTCCACCGCCGAGATGGCTGCCATGCCGATGCCCTTGCGGCCCCAGGCGTGGGTGCGGCGATACATCTTCTGCCAGATGTACTCGTTGTCGAACGGGTCTTCGCCGATGCAGATCGGCGCCAGGTAGAGGTCGACGATTTCCTTCGCCACGCGCGGCGCCAGGGCGCAGTTGCCGATGCCGACGAGGCCGTCGTCGGTCTCGATCTCCACCACCAGCCAGCCGTGGAAGCGGAACGAGCCCATGGCGTCTCCTTTCTCGAACAGGATGTCGCTGGCATTGGTGCAGAAGTGCGCCTGCGGCGGGACGACCTTGCCCTTCCATTCGAAGACGCGGGTACGGACGGATTTGATTTTCATGTCGCAGCTCCTATCGGTGCGTAGTGTGGGTCAGCCGGCCTGCCGCGCTCGCAGCGGGACGGACGACGATCCGGAAGTCTTCAGCCGGGCCAGCAGGCAGGCGCCGAGCAGGCCGACGGCGGCCAGGGCGAACATGCCGGCGCGCGGGTCGGCGAACTGGCTTTCCATGAGGGTCTTGAGGTTCGGCGCGACGAAGCCGCCGAGGTTGCCCAGGGAGTTGATCAGGGCGATGCCGCTGGCCGCGGCCGCACCGCTCAGGTAGCCGGTGGGAAGGGTCCAGAACAGCGGCTGCACCGAGACGAAGCCGGACGCGGCGAAGCAGAAGGCGATCACCGCCAGGCCCAGGTTGCCGGCCAGCGCCGAGGCGGCGATACCGGCTGCGGCCATGCCCAGCATGGCCACCGCGAGCTGGCGATGCTGGCCGCTGCGGTCGGCCTGGCGGGTCACCAGGCGCGTTACCACCAGGGCGCAAGCCCAGGGAATCGCGGTGATCAGGCCGACGTTCAGGCCGACCTGGCCGTCGAGGAAGCTGGCGATGCGGGTCGGCAGGTAGAACACCACGCCGTACACGCTCATCTGGATGGTGAAGTAGACCAGGCAGAACTTCAGCACCTGGCCGCTGCGCAGAGCGCTGAGGAAGCCGTGCGGGCCGCGTGCCTGTTTGCGGGTGTCTTCTTCGGCCAGCTCGCCTTCCAGCGCCCGCTTCTGCTCGTCGCTCAGCCAGCCGGCATCGCGCGGGCGGTCGACCAGGTAGAAGTAGGCGGCAATGCCGACCAGCGAGGCCAGCAGGCCCTCGGTGACGAACAGCCACTGCCAGTTGGCCAGGCCGAAGATGCCGTGGAACTCCAGCAGCCAGCCGGACAGCGGACCGCCCAGCACCAGCGCCAGCGGCAGGCCGAAATAGAACAGGCCGAGCGCCTGGGCACGGCTGCGCTGCGGGAACCAGTAGGTGAGGTAGAGGATGATGCCGGGGAAGAAGCCCGCCTCGGCGACGCCCAGCAGGAAGCGCAGGACATAGAAAGTCATGGCGTCGTCGGCGAACATCATCGCCGCCGAGACCAGGCCCCAGGTGACCATGATCCTGCACAGCCAGACCCTGGCGCCGAGGCGGTGCAGCATCAGGTTGCTGGGTACCTCGAAGCAGGCATAGCCGATGAAGAAAATGCTCGCGCCGAACGCGAAGGCGGCATCGCCAAGGCCGGTGTCGGCTTGCAGGAAGGCCCGCGCGTAACCGACGTTGGCCCGGTCGATGAAAGCCAGTACATACATCAGGACCAGGAAAGGCAGGAGCCGCAGGCGGCTGGTGGCGATCGCCGAGGACAGCAGCCTGGCGTGGTCGTTCATGGCGCTCATGGAGGGCTTCCTTCTTGTTGTTGTTCGACGCGGAGGCGGCATGGCCGCTTGCGTTGGGCCGACTGTAGCCAGGCCGCTCCCGCGCGGATAATCACTTCTGCGCATTCATCGATAACCCCAGGCAATACCTTTTCACCAATCAGCCAATCGCCGGTTATCGGGCAGCAGCGAGAACGGCCCTGCGCTCAGAGCAGCGGCAGGGAATACGAGAGGATCAGGCGGTTCTCGTCGACATCGGCGGCATGGTTGGACCGCAGCATGGCGTTGCGCCAACGCAGGCCGAGGTTCTTCAGCGGGCCGCTCTGGATCACGTAGGCGACGTCCACGTCGCGTTCCCAGGCGCGGCCGTCGTCCATCGCCTTCGTCCGGGCATGGGCGCCGCTGGCGTAGCGGGCCATGGCGGTCAGCCCGGGAATGCCCAGGGCGACGAAGTCGTAGTCGTAGCGCAGTTGCCAGGAGCGCTCGCCGGCGCTGGTGAAGTTGCGCACCTGGATGTCGTTGACCAACGGCGTGCTGGTGCCGGCGATGTAGAGCATCCCGTCGTCGCCGTACATGCGCTGGTAGCCGGCGCCGAGGCTGTGGCGGCCGCGGGTCGCGCTGAAGAAACCGGTCAGCGCGCGATTCTCCAGATCACCGAGCTTCGCGGCACCTTCGTCGCGCGTGTCGAAGAGCCCGACGCTGGCGCCCAGGCGCCAGCCGCCGAAGCTCTGCTTGTGGCTCAAGCTGTAGTAGTCCTGCCGGTAGATGTCTTGCAGTCGCGCCTGCCACAGCCCGACCTGGCTGCGCTCGGCATTGAAGCGGTACTCCGCGCCCAGGTAGTCGAAACGGTCGGAGAACACCCCGCCGCGCCCATCCACCGAGAGGTCCTGGTGGTCGCTGGAGTTGCGCTGGCTGAGCGAACGCATCTGCCCGCCGTGCAGGGTCAGGCCGGCGATTTCCCTGGAGGTCAGCATGCCGCCCTGGAAGGTCTGTGGCAGCAGGCGGCCGTCGTTGCGCAGGAGGATTGGCAGTTCCGGCAGCAGTTCGCCGAGCTTCAGCTCGGTATTCGACAGCTTCAGCTTCGGCGCCACGCCCAGTCGCGCGTAGTCGTCCGCTGCGCGTCCGTCGGCGTGGCGTGGCAGCAGCCCGGAGCCGGCACGATCAGGACTGCTGTCGAGCTTCAGGCCGAGCTGGCCGATCAGCTCGACGCCGAGGCCCAGGGTGCCCTGGGTATAGCCGGATTTTGCCTGTAGGAGAAAGCCTTGGGCCCACTCCTCCTGTTTCGACTGCGCCGCGCCGGGCTGGCGGAAGTCGCGATTGAAATAGAGATTGCGCAGGCCGAGGCTGACGCTGGCGTCTTCGATAAAGCCCTCGGCGCCGGCGAGCGACGGCAGGCCGGCCAGCAGGACCGGGGCGAGCGAGGCGGATTTCAGCAGGTTCGGAGCGGAACGGGTCATTGTTGTTTTTCCTTTTCCCAGGCCGAAGCGAGCCGTGGAGCGCTGCGGCTCCAGGCGATGTGTCTCTCGTCGAAGGTGCGACGCCTCCTGCCCCGCCGCGACGGTACAGGGAGGCGCCAGGGAGCGCGTTACGAAGGGGCGGCGCTCTGGTTGTCGCGTCGCATGCAGGCGATCAGGCTTTGCGCCTGCCCATCCGGCAGGCGATCTCGAACGCCTGGCGGGTGGCGCCGACGTCGGCCCTTCCCTGCCCGGCGATATCGAAGGCGGTACCGTGGGCCGGCGTAGCGATGGGGATCGGCAGGCCGCCCTGGACGGTCACGCCGCGGGAGAAGCCCATCAGCTTGATCGCGATCTGCCCCTGGTCGTGGTACATGGTCACCACCGCGTCGAAGGCACGGGCGTCGCCCTGCACTTTGAGGAAAATGGTGTCGGCGGGATACGGGCCGTCGGCGGCGATCCCCTGTTCGCGCGCCTTCTGCACCGCCGGAGCGATGATGTCCAGCTCCTCGCGGCCGAAGCTGCCGTTGTCGCCGTTGTGCGGGTTCAGTCCGCAGACGCCGATGCGCGGCCGCGCCAGGCCGCTGCGGCGCAGCGCGTCGTCGATCAGGCGGATCGCCTCCCCTACCCGCTCCTGGCTGAGCAGGCCCGGCACCTCGGCCAGGGCTACGTGGGAGGTCACCCGCGAGGTCCAGAGGTCGTCGAGGACGTTGAACTCGCAGAACGGGCCGCCGAACCCCAGGCGCTCGGCGAACCAGTGCAACTCGTCGCTGTGGTCCATGCCGGCCATGTGCAGCGAGGTCTTGTTCAGCGGGCCGAAGAGGATCGCGTCGGTCCTGCCGCTGCGGGTCAGTTCGAGGGCCAGCGCGAGGGTCTCCAGGCTGTAGCGGCCACCGACGGCGCTCGCCTCGCTGCGTGGGAACTCGTCCCCGCCCTGGCTGAGCCAGGGATGCAGCAGTGGCGTGGCGTCGGCGAAATCCAGGGTTTCCAGCGCGTCGATGCGCCGGTAGGGGAATTCGCAGCCGGCGATGCGCATGCCGCGGCGCATTTCCGCTTCGTCGGCGATCAGCACGATGTGCGCCTTCTCGCGCACCTCGGTGTCGGCCAGCAGGCGGGCGATCAGTTCCGGGCCGATGCCGGCCGGATCGCCCAGGACCATGGCCAGTCGCGGTAGGGATGGAGCGTTCATGGGGAAGTCCTCGGGTCGGGCGACGCCTGCTGCAGGCGCACGGTGTCGGGTACGGTGCGGTAGATGCGCCGCGCGTTGCTATGGAAAAGCCGTTCCTGGTCGGCGTACGGCAGGTCGACGACGATGCGTTTGAAACCGCCATAGATGTCGTCGAACGAGCCGCACAGGCTGTCCACCGGGAAGTTGCTGGCGAACATCGCCCGCTCGACGCCGAACAGGGCGATGCTTTCGCGGACGATCCAGGCGTTGTCCTCGACGCTCCAGCGCCGGCCGGCCTGGCCGATGCCGGAGATCTTCAACGCCACGTTGGGGCATTCGGCGAAGCGCGCCATGGCCCGTTGCCAGGCGGCCAGCCCCTCCTCGCTGCGATCGGACGGCAGGCCGGCGTGGTTGAGCACGATCAGCGTATCGGGGAAGTCGCGCGCCAGGCATGCGGCCTCGGCGAGGTTCCACCAGGGTGTCTGCAGGTCGAAGTGCAGGCCGTGCCGGGCCAGCTCGGCATAGCCGCGACGCCAGCGCTCGTCGCTCATCAGGCTGCGCAGCTCGCCGACCTGTTGCGGGCGTTGCGGACCGCCGGGCTTGTGGCGGACGCTGCGGACCCGTGCGAAGCCCGCCTGCGCCGCCAGCACCTCGGCGGCGTCCGGCGCGTCCAGCCAGGCCTGCGCCACCACTGCGTGGGGCGCGCCATGGCGTTCGGCGAGGTGATGCACGAAGCGTGTTTCGCCGAGCGGATCGCGCGGGTCCCACTCGGTTTCCACGTAGACCGTCTCGACCACCCGGTGTGCGCCGACGTCGCCGAAGTAGTCCGCCGGCAGGTAGCGGCGCTTGATCGCGCTGTAGTCGCCGTAGCGGAACGGAATCTTGGCGTCCTCCGCGAGCCAGGGGTGGTAGTTCGCCTGCGGGTCCCAGAAATGATGATGGGCGTCGACGATCGGCCCGTCGTACAGCTCAGCCATGCTTTGCCTCGGTCTTGTCCAGGGAAATCAGCAGGGTGCCGGCGATGAAGGCTGCCGAGCAGAGGGCGAAGAAGCCCAGCACCGCGGCATATCCGCCCAGGTGTTGCAGCAGCAGCCCGACCAGGATCGGCACGGCGATGCCGCCGAGGCTGCCGGCCATGTTCATCACCCCGCCGACCAGGCCGACCCGGGCCGGAGTGGCGAGCAAGGCCGGAAAGCTCCAGTACAGGCTGCCCCACATCAGGAAGAAGGCGGTCAGCGCCAGCAGGGTCACGGCGGCATAGGCATCTTCCAGGCTCGGCAACAGCAGGAAGGCGACCAGCGCCGCGAGGCCCGAGACCGTCAGCAGGCCCTTGGCCGCCAGGCCGCGGCGCACGCCCTTGCGGATCAGCAGGTCGCAGAGGAAGCCGCCGACCAGGGAACCGACGGCGCCGCAGAGGAAGATGACGAAGGTCGCGGCGCCGATACCCTTGATATCGAAGCCGCGCGCCTGCGCCAGGTAGCTAGGACCCCAGGTCAGCAGGCCGAAGAACACCATGGCCCAACTGGCGCGGCCGAGGACGATACCGACCAGGGAGCGGCCGGCGATGCCCAGTCTTCCGCCGGCCTGGCAGTCCGCTTCGGCGAGCGGGGTGGTGCGGTCGGCGTTGATCCGGCCCAGCTCGGCGGCGTTGACCCCGGGATGCTCGGCCGGGTCGTCGCGCAGGTAGTGCCAGGCCAGCCAGGCCATGGCCAGGGTGGCGATGCCGGCGATGAAGAAGGCGCTGCGCCAGGAGCCGAGCACGGCGATCAGGTAGGCGATGACCAGTCCGCCGAGAGCGACGCCCAGCGGCCCTCCGCAGTCCATCAGCACGGCGCCGCGGCTGCGTTCGCTGGAGCCCAGCCACAGCGAGTTGAGCTTGCCGCCGGAGGGGAACAGCGGCGCTTCCGCCGCGCCCAGGGCGACCCGGGCGAACATCAGCGACAGGCCGCCGCTGGCGAAGGCCGCGAGGGTCTGGAAGGCTCCCCAGAGGCCGGTGGACCAGCCGATCACCCGGCGCGGGCCGTAGCGGTCGATCAGCCAGCCGCCGGGAATCTGCAACAGCGCGTAGGCCCAGAAGAAGCTGCTGAGGATCAGCCCCTGCATGCTCGGCGTGAGCTGGAATTCACCGGCGATGGTGGGCATGGCGATGGACAGCGAGACCCGGTCGACCAGGTTGATCACCGTCAGGGCGAAGACGATGGCGAAGATGCGCCAGCGGACGTTGCTGGGTTTTGCGGCAGTGGCCTTGTCCTGGGCAGGATCAGCCTGGAGCACGGCGGTCTGTGCCTGAGCCATGGGTCGTACCTCTTTTATTGTTGTTCTTGTGCTGCGGAACTGGGTTGGCAGGTCCGGCACGCCCACTATCCGGCTTTCCATCGATAACCGTCTAATCAAAGCTGCTCATACGGCCATTTCCTACGGTTATCGCTCCAGGTATCCGACATCCGCTTCCACTCATAACCCCAGGCTATCGGTGTATGCCTTATTTTGAGTGGACGCTTATCGGTGCGCTTCGCACACTCCGCTCTACCCATAACAACAATGACAACCAGAGGTCCTCCATGCGTACCGCATATGCGCGCTCCGTCCCCTCCTTCCTGGCCGCTTGCGCCCTGCTCTGCTGCACCACCCTGCCCGCCCTGGCGGCTGCCTGGAAACCCGAAGAGAACCTGGAGATCGTCGTCGCCGGCGGTCCCGGTGGCGGCACCGACCAACTCGCCCGCCTGGTCCAGTCGGCGATCAGCCAGAACAAGCTGCTCGACGTCAACACCGTGGTGCTGAACAAGGGCGGCGGCAACGGCGCCGAAGCCTTCCTCGACCTGAAGCTGGCCAAGGGCAACGCGCACAAGCTGGTGATCGGCACCAACAATGTCTACCTGCTGCCGCTGGTGGCCCGGCTGGGCTACCAATGGACCGACCTGACGCCGGTGGCGGCGGTGGCCGAGGACGACTTCATCCTCTGGACCTACCAGGCGGCGCCGTGGGCGGACGCCGCGGCGTTCCTCGCCGATCTGAAGAAGGACGCGACAGGCATGCGCTTCGGCGGCAGCCAGTCGAAGGACGTCGACCAGACTCTAAGCCTGCTGCTCGGCAAGCAGGTCGGCGGCAAGCTGACCTACATCCCCTTCAAGAGCGGCAGCGAGGCGTCCATCCAGTTGGCCGGCAGGCACATCGCCGCCAACCTCAACAACCCGGCGGAAAGCCTCAGCCAGTGGCGCGGCGGCCAGGTCCGGCCGCTCTGCGTGTTCAGCCACGAGCGCATGATCTACACCGCCAAGGTCGCTGCCGAGCAGTCCTGGGCGGACATCCCCACCTGCCACGAACAGGGCCTGGGCATCGACCAGTACCGCTTCCCGCGCACCGTGTTCCTGCCCGGCGGAGTCAGCGACGAGCAGCGCGCCTTCTACGTCGAGTTGATGCGCAAGGTCAGCCAGACCGCCGAGTTCAGGGACTATGTCGAACGCTCGGCGCTGGCGCCGACCTTCCTCGCTGGCGAGGACCTGGTGAGCTACATCGAGAAGGACCGCCAGCGCGTCATCCCGCTGTTCCAGGAAGCCGGCTGGCTTCGCCAGTAACCCGCGTAGCGCGACCAGGAGACGAACATGTCCAGCTCATCCAATGCGCCGCTGGTCGCCACCCGCTGGGTGGAGATCGGCCTGGCGCTGTTCACCGCCGCGCTCGGCGCGATCGTCATGTACGGCAGCCAGGATATCGGCATCGGCTGGGGCGACAGCGGCCCCGAGGCCGGCTATTTCCCCTTCTACATCGGCCTGCTGCTGAGCGCCGCCAGCCTCGGCAACCTGCTCATGGCCCTGTGCCGCTGGCGGGCGCTGGGTACCTCGTTCGTCGCCCGCGCGGCCTTTCGCCGGGTGCTTGCGGTGTTCCTGCCGATCGCCGCCTACGTGGCGGCCATGCCGTTCGCCGGGATCTACCTCGCCTCCGCGTTGTTCATCGCCTGGTTCATGTGGCGCGACCGCAGCCGCGACAAACCCTACGGCGTGCCGCTGATCGTCACGCTGTCCTGCGGCGCGGCGCTGGCCAGCTACCTGGTCTTCGCCGTCTGGTTCAAGGTGCCGCTGGATGCCGGAATACTGGCCGACCTCGCGGCCTTCGTCGGGAGCGCCGCGCCAGGCTGTAGCTCATGAACGAGGCTGCGGTGGGGCCGCCCGGAGTGACGCCCATCCAGCAGCCGACCAGCGCGCTGCGCAGCCAGGTCAGCCAGTAGCG
>NZ_SCND01000124.1:0-15058 GCF_005503585.1 Pseudomonas sp. 2VD | reverse complement strand
GGGTGTTCCTGTCCGTCCTTGCTCTTGCCGTACCCTCGTTCGCCTGGGCGGAGGACGCGGTGTCCGACCTCGCCAAGGAGCAGTCCAAGGCCGAGCAGGGCGACAAGCGCGGCGATGAACTGTTCGCCGAATTCACCCGCCTCCGCCAGGCCGCCGAGACGGGGGAGCCGCAGGCGCTGTTCGATTTCGGCGCCTACTTCTACCAGCAACAGAACTACGCCAGCGCGCGCGAATGGTGGGGCAAGGCGGCCGCTGCGGGGATGGTCCGCGCGCAGATCCAACTGGCCATGCTCTATCGCGATGGTGACGGCGGGCCACAGGACAAGACCGAGGCGGCACGCTGGTTCCGGAAGGCCGCGGAGCAGGGGGATGCCGCCGCCCAGAATGAAATGGGCGTTCTCTACTGGAGAGGCGAAGGGGTCGACCAGGACCGGGTGAAGGCCGGGACCTGGTTCGAACGTGCGGCGGCCAGCGGTAGCGAAGACGCCGAAACCAATCTGGGATGGTTCTACCTGGACGACTCGCAAGGCGTCTATTCCGCCACTTCAGACGAGGAAGCCGCCCTGCTGGACCGTTATGCCGGCAGCCGGGAAAAGGCCTTCCAGTGGTTCTGCAAGGCTGCGACCCAGGGAGATACCCGTGCCCAGTTCAAGGTGGGCGAGGCCTACTGGAACGGTTCCGGTGCCGGGATGAACAAGCTGCAAGCACGGCTCTGGCTGGAAAAGGCCGCACAGCAGCAGGATGCGGATGCCATCGCCTGGCTGGAGAGCGCCGCGAACGCAGCCTGGTACACCCGCCTGGAAAACTGGATTCACGCTGCGCTGGATGGAGAGCTGTCCGGCGTCGCCGACTGCTCCGGTGTCGCCGATCGCCGGCACTCCGGCCGAGGCATGGAGGGCGCCTCGTCTGAACCGGAGGCGGTGGAAGCCAGTGCGGAGGATGCGCAACAGGCGGCTGAAGCGGCGAGCCAGTGAGGCCCGCCGCCTGGATTGCCAGCCGGACTCGTCGGCGAGACGTCTACGCGTGGGCCGGGGCGCCCTGTCGGTCGAGGAGGACCCGGCCGGTCATCGATCGGCTTTTTCTTGTTCAGGGGGTGTAGCGGTATTTCGTTTCCACGTCCTGGCGCTTCCGCGCCAGCGTGGCGCCGTCCAATGCGCCGTTGTCGGCCAGCCGTTGCAGTTCGTCGAAGTCGCGCTGGCGCAGCTTCTCCAGGTGCACCCGGGTCGCGGTGTAGTTGATGCGCTGGGATGCGTCGTAGCCGCTCACCGGGTCCCAGAGGATCGACAGCGGCCAGAACAGCAGGTTGACCACCCCGAGTCCGTAGGAACGGCCGTAGAAGGAGCCGCCGCCAGGGAGCAGGCCGAGGGCCGCGCCGGTGCCGGGGGATTTCTCGATGACCGCCAGGTTGCGGGCTTCGTAATACTCAAGTTCGGCCGTCTGCTGCGAGTTGAGGCCGCTGGCGCAACCGCTGGCGAGGGCGAGGGTGGAGGCGATCAGGAGGGGACGAAACAGCGACATCGGGTTTCCTTGCTTTTGATTATCCAGTATCCGTGTGAGCCGCCTGCGCGGCGGCGCGCAAGCTAGCATGGATGGATGTCAAAAGGCCATCATCGATCGCTGGTATCCGCGTTTTTGAGCGCTGTCTCTCGTTTCGCCGCTCTCCTGGGGTTCAGTGCGCCTGGGGCTGTGCCTGCATCTCCGGGGAAAACGCCGAATAACCGATCCCGCGCGGGTCGCTGGCGGCGTCGACGCGGCCGCTGCGCTTGTCCCAGTAGAGCACCTGCTGGTTGCCGTAGCTGCGCTCCAGGCGTTTGAGCTGATAGCCGCGCCGGCGCAGTTCGGCGGCCTCGGCATCGCTGAAGGCGCGCGGTTCGTACTCGACGACGTCCGGCTTGTACTGGTGGTGGTAGCGCGGCGCGGCGACCCATTGGCCGACCGGGCGGCCGTCGAAGTACTGCAGCATGGAGATCAGCACCATGCTCGGGATGCGGCTGCCGCCAGGGGTGCCGAAGGCGGCGAAGTCGGTCGGGCTTTCCAGGAAGCTCGGGCTCATGCTCGACAGCGGGCGCTTGCCGGCCGCCACCGCGTTCGCCTGGCTGCCGGCCAGGCCGTAGCTGTTGGCGCCCTGGGTGTCGGCGGCGAAATCGTCCATCTCGTTGTTCAGCACCACGCCGGTACCGGGAACGGTGAAGGCGGCGCCGAACGGCAGGTTCACCGAGAGGGTGGCGGCCACCGCGTTGCCCTGGGCATCGATCACCGCGAAGTGGGTGGTGTGGTCGCCTTCGCGCCAGGCCGGCGCCTCCGGCAGCGCCGAGCTGGGCGTGGCGCGGCGCGGGTCGATGCTGGCGGCAAGGCGCTTCAGGTAGTCCGGCGCCAGTAGGCTGGGTAGCGGGTTGGCGACGAAGTCGGGGTCGCCGAGCAGGCCTCGATCGCGGTAGGCACGGCGCAGGACCTCCAGCACGTAATGGGCGCGCTGTACCGGCTCGGCCTTCTGCCACGGCAGCTGTTCCAGCATCTGCAGGCTCTGTGCCAGGGCCACGCCGCCGGCCGAGGGCGGCGGTGCGCTGATCAGTTCGCGGCCGTTGGCCAGCTTCACCTCCAGCGGGCGGCGTTCGATCACCCGGTAGTCGCGCAGGTCGGCCGCGCTCCAGATGCCGCCGCCGGCGCGGACCCCGGTGAGCAGCTTGTCCGCTGTCTCGCCTTCGTAGAAACCGATCCGCCCGTAGCGCCCGAGGCGTTCCAGGGTACGTGCCAACTGCGGTTGGCGGAGCAGGTTCCATTCGTCGGGGATTCCGCCCTTGTCGAGGAAGATCCGCGCGGTTTCCGGGTCCTTGCGCATCGCTTCCAGGCGCATGGCGGCGCGGTCACGGTAGATCCGGTCGACGGATACGCCATCCACCGCCAGGCGGATCGCCGGCACCAGGTTGTCGGCCAGGGGCTTGCGTCCGTAGCGGCCGCTCAATTCGACCAGCGCCGCCGGCAGGCCGGGGATCGCCGCCGCCAGCGGGCCGTCGACGGACAGCCTGGGGTCGACCTTGCCGTTGCGCCGGTACATGTCGGCGTAGGCGGCCTTCGGCGCGCGCTCGCGGGCGTCGAGGAAGCGATAGGTCGGCTGCGCGCCGGCCTGGCGCAGAAGGAAGAATCCACCGCCGCCGAGTCCCGAGCCGTAAGGCTCGGCTACCGCCAGGGCAGCGGCGATGGCCGCCGCGGCGTCGAAGGCGTTGCCGCCATTGGCCAGGGTTTCCAGGCCGGCGACGGTCGCGGCCGGATGTGGCGTGGCGACGGCGGCCTGCTGCGGTGCGTGGGCGTCGCCGCGAAAGCTGTCGGCATGCGCCGCGAGGCTGAGCAGGGACAGGCCGCAGGCGGCGACCAGGGTACGGACGGGCAGGTTCAGGAAGGACATGGCGGCTCACTGTTCAGCGGCGTTCGCGGGACGGGACCGCGAACGCCTCAGACTGGATTGCCAAGGATAGCCAAAAGCGCGTCGGACGGGGCGCGAACCGTCCCTGAAGGACAGGCGCCGGCGGGGATCAGGCCTTGCCGGTGATCTTCCGGTATTTCTCCATCAACTGGTCCTTGCTCTCGACATTGGCGTCGTCGAGGGGAATGCAGTCCACCGGACAGACCTGCTGGCACTGCGGCTCGTCGTAGTGGCCGACGCACTCGGTGCAGAGATTGGGATCGATCACATAGATTTCTTCGCCTTGCGAGATCGCGCCGTTCGGGCATTCGGGTTCGCAGACGTCGCAATTGATGCAATCGTCAGTGATTTTCAGGGACATCTAACAACTCCAACCGCGACGGACAGCCACGGCATCGGTAACGGGAATAGCGGAATTGTGCCGCATCGGCGCCCGCAGTGCACGCGGGGCGCCGACGGGAGGCCGGCGGAGAGATGCGGATCAGCGCTTGAAACGTTCCGCCAGGGCGTCTGCCACGGCCGGATGCACGAACTTGCTGATATCCCCGCCGAGAGCGGCGATTTCCCGGACCAGCGTCGAGGAAATGAAGGAATACTTCTCCGACGGGGTGAGGAACATGCTTTCCACGTCGGGGGCGAGCTGGCGGTTCATGTTGGCCAGCTGGAACTCGTACTCGAAGTCGGAAACCGCGCGCAGGCCGCGGAGGAAGACATTCGCCTTCTGCTCCTTGACGAAGTGCGCCAGCAGGGTGGAGAAGCCCACCACCTCGACGTTCGGCAGGTGCTTGGTGACCTCCTGGGCCAGCGCCACCCGCTGTTCCAGGCTGAACAGGGGGTTCTTCTTGGGGCTGGCGGCGACCGCGATGATCACATGGTCGAAAAGCCGTGAAGCACGTTCGATCAGATCGCCGTGACCCTTGGTGATGGGATCGAAGGTGCCTGGGTACAGCACTCGGTTCATCGCTACGTCCTGGCAGGGTTTCGTAAGGGAATCGGATGGTAGCGCAGGGATGCCCGTGCGGCCAAGACGCACGGGCCATCGGCCTTTAGCCCATAGGTCTGATGGCGCCGGGCCGGCTGCCGCGGCGCGCGGCCGGCCCGGCGGCGGTTCAGGCCCTGGCCAGGCGTTCGGCCAGCGCGCTGGCCAGTTGCGCGGTAAGACCGTAGACCGAGAGCTGCGGGTTGGCGCCGATGCTGGTAGGGAACAGCGAGCCGTCGTGGATCGACAGGTTTCGCAGGTGGTGATGGCGGCCGAGGCTGTCGGCCACCGCCACGGCCGGGTCTTCGCCCATGGCGCAGCCGCCCATGACGTGGGCGCTGCCCAGGCGCGTGCGGTAGATCTCCAGGCGCAGGCCGTCGATGATCCCGCGCGCCTCCTGCAGGTTCTTCGCGCTACGCGCGTCGCTGTGCACCGGCCGCACTTCCCGGGCGCCGGCGGCGAACTGGATCTCCGCCATGGTATGGAAGGCACGGCGGATACCGTCCCAGGTGTAGTCGGTCATCCGGTAGTCGAGCACCGGGGTGTCGTCGCCGCGCAGGCCGACCGAGCCCTCCGCGCTGTCCGGGTGGAAGCCGTCGCGAAGCAGGGCGAGCATCATGTTGGTATGCGGTAGCTGTTCCATGCGCAGGGCGTTGTCGCTGCCGAAGCCGCCGAGCAGCACCGAGGCCAGCGACGGTTGCAGCGGCGGCACCTCCAGTTTGTAGGACATGCGTCCGGTGACACCGTCGTCCCATTGGAAATGGTCGGAGTAGATCGACTGCGGTGCGCCGTAGAAGGGGTTGATCACCCGGTCGAACAGCCCCGCGCTGAAATTCACCGTGTGCAGGAAGGTGCGCTTGCCGACCCGCTGGCTCGGATCAGGCGCCTTCGAGCGGAGAAGAATCGCCGGGGTGTTGATGCCGCCGCCGGACAGCACGTAGTGCCTGGCCCGGACCCTGATCCGGCGGCCGTTGGGCGCCACGCAGCGCTCATCCATGCCCAGGCATTCGAGGCCCGTCACCTTGTCGCCATCCAGCAGCAGGCGGTTGGCGCGCGCCAGGTAGAGCAGCTCGCCGCCCTTGTCGAGGGTCGCCGGGATGGTGGTGACCAGCATCGACTGCTTGGCGTTGACCGGGCAGCCCATGCCGCAGTAGCCGAGGTTCCAGCAGCCGAGGACGTTGCGCGGGATGACCTTCCAGTGATAGCCGAGCTTCTCGCAGCCCAGGCGGATCACGTCGTTGTTGGCATTCGGCGGCAGCGCCCAGGGCGCCACGTGCAGGCGCTGCTCCATTTTCTCGAACCAGGGCGCCATGTCCTCCGCGCTGTGGCCCTTGACCCCGTAGACCTGGGCCCAGTGCTGCAGGGTCGGTTCCGGGGTGCGGAAGCTGCTGGTCCAGTTGATCAGGGTGGTGCCGCCCACGGCGCGACCCTGGAGGATGGTGATGGCGCCGTCCTTGCTCATCCGGCCGATGCCTTCCTGGTACAGCTCGGGGTAGGCGTCGGCCTCCTGCATCTTGAAATCGCTGCTGGTCTTCAGCGGGCCTTCTTCCACCAGCAGCACCTTCAGGCCGGCGGCGCTGAGGATTTCCGCGGTGGTGCCGCCGCCGGCGCCGGTGCCGACCACGACCACGTCGGCCTCCAGCTCCAGGTCGGCGTCCAGGCGCGAGCCGTTGTAGGTTTTCCAGCCGCGGGCGAGGCCCTCGGCGAACAGATCGGGTACAGGCATGAATGCACTCTCAGGCTAGGCGGCTTCGGGCTCTTCGTATTGTTCCGGGGGCGGCTCAAGCGATCTTCGGCGGTCCGGGATAGCCACAATGGGCCCACGCCTCGGGGCGGGCGTACCAGGCCATCATCGCCAGTTGCATCAGCGAACTGTGGCCCATCCGCAACAGGCCGATGAAGCTGTTTTCCCAGCGCGAAAGGAATGCCCGCACGTCGTCGCCGCTGGCGTTCTCCCAACTGCCCCAGATACCGGTCAGCGGGCCACGGGTGAGCGGCAGGGCGAGCACGTCGAAGAGTTGCTGGGTGAGCTTGAACATCTCCGGGGAGAGCCGCGCCAGGTTGTGGTCGAGGCTCTGGATCGCGCCCTCCACGGCTTTCGGCATCTGCTCGGCGGAAACCGCGCCGAGCAGCATCACCGGC
Organism: Pseudomonas sp. 2VD; assembly: GCF_005503585.1. Classification (NCBI taxonomy): domain Bacteria; kingdom Pseudomonadati; phylum Pseudomonadota; class Gammaproteobacteria; order Pseudomonadales; family Pseudomonadaceae; genus Pseudomonas; species Pseudomonas sp. 2VD. The sequence continues at coordinate 8,516 of NZ_SCND01000124.1, read as the reverse complement.
AGCAGCGCACGGAGGAACGGCAGGTCGGATTCGCGGACCTTTTCCAGGCCGCTCGCCGGTTTCTCCGCCGAACAGCCGGTGAGGCTGGCGGTGACGCCCGCGGTGGCGAGGAAGGCGCCGCCGATCAGGCCGACTTTCATCAGGCTGCGTCGGGACAGGCCGGCGCTTTCGAGAGTGGTGTCGCTCATTGTTGTTATGTCACCTGCAGCGTAGGAATGAGGGGGCGCCGCACGCGCCCCGGTTCAGCGCACGAACAGCTTGTAGACGAGCTTCTGGATCGACTTGCCGTAGGGCGGGTAGATCATTCGCGCGGCGTTGAAGCGCGGCTTGCTGAACACGCCCTTGGCCTTGCTGAAGGTGAGGAAGCCTTCGTGGCCATGGTAGTGGCCCATGCCGGAGGGACCGACGCCACCGAACGGGATGTCGTCCTGGGCGACATGCAGCAGGGTGTCGTTCAGACACACACCGCCTGAGTGGGTCTCGTGCAGCACGCGCTGCTGTTGCGCCTTGTCGTAGCCGAAGTAGTACAGGGCCAGCGGTCGCGGGCGCTGGTTGACATAGGCCAGGGCGTCTTCCAGGCGCTCGTAGGGGATCACCGGCAGCAGCGGGCCGAAGATTTCCTCCTGCATCACTTTCATGTCGTCGCTGACGTTCAGCAGCAGCGTCTGCGGCAGGCGCCGTTGCTGGCCTTCGGCGAACAGCGGGACGAGGGTCGCGCCCTTCTCGCGGGCGTCGTCGAGATAGCCCCGGAGGCGGCCGAGCTGGCGCTCGTTGATGATCGCGGTGTAGTCGGGGTTGTCCGAAAGACGCGGGAAGAAGCCCTGGACCACCTCCTTGTACTGACTGACGAATTCCTCGACGCGCCGGCTCGGTACCAGCACGTAGTCGGGCGCGACGCAGGTCTGCCCGGCGTTGAGGCTCTTGCCGAAGGCGATCCGCTCGGCGGCGTCCTTCATCGGCACGCTGTCGGAGACGATCGCCGGCGACTTGCCGCCCAGCTCCAGGGTGACCGGGGTCAGGTTCTCGGCGGCGGCGCGCATCACGTGCTTGCCGACGCTGGTGGCGCCGGTGAACAGCAGGTGGTCGAACGGCAGCTTGGAAAAGGCCACGCCGACGTCTACCTCGCCTAGCACCACGGCGACCTGGTCCTCGGGGAAGATCCGCGCCAGCAGGTCCTTGAGCAGGCGCCCGGTGGCCGGGGTCGACTCGCTCATCTTGATCATCACCCGGTTGCCGGCGGCGAGGGCCCCGGTCAGCGGGCCGATGGAGAGGAACAGCGGATAGTTCCAAGGCACGATCACCCCGACCACGCCCAGCGGCTGGTACACCACCTGGGCCGAGGCCGGCTGGAATTGCAGGCCGACCGCGCGGCGCGCAGGCTTCATCCATTTCTTCACGCGCTTGGCGGCGTAGTGGATGCCGTGCAGGCTGGGCATGATCTCGGCGAGCAGGGTCTCGTCGGCGGAGCGCGCGCTGAAGTCCTGGTCGATGGCCTCGATCAGTGCCTGCTGTTCCTTGAACAGCAGGTCGCGCAGGGCCTTCAGCCACTGCACGCGCTGCGTGGCGTCGGGCATCGGCTGCGCCAGGTAGGCGGCGCGCTGGCGGGCGAAGAGGGCTTCGAGCTGGTTGATTTCCTGCTGGCTCTGCTGCAGGTAGGCGATATCGGCGACCATGGGCTGGCTCCTCGGCGAAGCGTGGGCGGCTGCGTGGCCGCGCGTCTGTCGTTATGGCGGACCTGCTCGGTCCGATGAATTTCGCTACGTCGCTGGATTTCTAGAGTAAATACTCTAAAGTGTCAAACAGCATGCCTGCCAGCCCGGCGCTTGCGTACCCAACGAAAGGCGGGCCGGTCGCCGGCCGCCGCCCCGGGGGCTGACCCGGGCGGCCGGCTTTGTGTACCTTCTACGCTGTCACGGCGGGGCGCGCCCCGCACTGTTACCCGAACGAGCCCGTCGTCCCCATGGCACCACGCATCAAGACCCGCGATCGCATCGCCCAGGCCAGCCTGGAACTGTTCAACGCCCAGGGCGAGCGCAGCGTCACCACCAACCATATCGCCACCCACCTGGGTATATCGCCTGGGAACCTCTACTACCACTACCCGAACAAGCAGGCGATCATCGCCGAGCTGTTCGCCGAGTACGAAAGCCACGTCGAGAGTTTCCTGCGCCTGCCCGAAGGGCGGGGTCTGACGGTGGACGACAAGACCTTCTACCTGGAAGCGCTACTGGCCGCGATGTGGCGCTACCGCTTCCTCCACCGCGACCTCGAGCACCTGCTGGAAAGCGACCCGGAGCTGGCGGCGCGCTACCGCGCCTTCGCCCAGCGTTGCCTGGTCAACGCCAAGGCGATCTACCGGGGCTTCACCGAGGCCGGCATCCTGCGGATGAACGAGACCCAGCTGGAGGCCCTGACCCTCAACGCCTGGATCATCCTCACCTCCTGGGTGCGCTTCCTCTGCACCACCCTCGATCTCGACGGCGACCTCAGCGAGGCGCAACTGCGTCGCGGCATCTACCAGGTGCTGGCGCTGGAGAGCGGGCACATCGAGGCGCAGGCCCAGGATGCGGTGGACGGGATTTCCGAGCGGCTCTACGTGCCGCTCTGATCGCGCAGGGTTTTCTCCAGCACCTGCTGGATGTGGATGCCGTGGCGGCGGAAGAAGGCTTCGGTACCGAGGGTGGCGTCGGTGAACAGGTAGGCGCCGCGGTGATCCTCGGCGAAGCGCCGCAGCAGGGCTGCGCCGACGCCGCTGCGCTGTGCGCCGGGCAGCACGGCGATTTCCGCCAGCCAGACGCGAATCGGTGTTTCTTCCTCGGCGCGCAGCAGGCCGACCAGGCGGCCGTCGCGTTCGGCCAGCAGGGAATAGCCGGAATGCTGGTACAGCGTGCGTAGCTCGGCAGGCGGCATGCGCCGGTCCCAGCCGACTGCCGCGTGGATCGCCAGGATCGCCTCGCAGTCGGCGTCGTCGAGCATCGGGTTGTGCCGCAGCGTCAGTTCCATTCGCCCCCCTTTTTCCTTCAGCCTGTTCCTATTCTGCCGCCCGTCGCCGGACGCCGGCCAGCTCAGTGCTGCCGCAGGCGGGCCTCCAGCCAGTCGGGGATGCGTCGTTCCAGGTAGTAGGTGGGCTGGCGCGGAGAGCCGTCGACGAAGCCGACGTGACCGCCGCGGGCGTGCAGTTCCAGCTCGGTGCAGGGTGCCAGTTCGCTGCGATCGGGCAGGCTGCGGGCGAACACGAAGGGGTCGTCGCTGGAATGGATGATCAGGCTCGGCGTGCGGATGTCCGGCAGGTAGTAGCGGCTGGACGCGCGCCGATAGTAATCCCTGGCGTCGGCGAAGCCGTGCAGCGGCGCGGTGACCCGGCCGTCGAAGTCCCAGAAGGTGCGCATGCCCTCCAGCGGACCGAGGCGTTGCAGGGCGGCCAGGCCTTCCGCCTGGCCCTGCTCGCCGAACAGCCGCTGCTTGTCCTGCACGTAGGCCAGCATGGCCTTCATGAAGTGCGCCTGGTAGACCCGGGAAAAGCCCAGGCCGATGCGGTCGGCGCACTCGTCCAGGCGGAACGGCACCGACACCGCGACGCCGCCGAGCAGCGGGCAGTCCCCAGCGGTTTCGCCCAGGTACTTGAGCAGCACGTTGCCGCCCAGCGAATAGCCGACCGCGTACAGCGGCGCTTGCGGGCGCCTGGCGCGCAGGTGCGCGACCACCTCGGCGAGGTCGTCGCTGACCCCGGAATGGTAGCCGCGCGGCAGGCGGTTCGGCTCCCCCGAGCAACCGCGCCAGTTCAGCGCCACGCTGGCCCAGCCGCGCTCCAGCAGGGCGCGCTGCAGACCGAGGATGTAGTGCGACGAGGATGACCCGGTGAGGCCGTGCAGTGCCAGCACCAGCGGGGTTTCGGCATCGTGCGGGCCGGCCCAGTCGAGGTCGATGAAGTCGCCATCGGCCAGCCACAGGCGTTCGCGCTGCCGTTCCAGGGTCGGCCCGCGGCGGAAGAACGGGCTCCACAGGGTCTGCAGGTGCGGATTGGGCAGCCACCAGGCGGGCTGGAAGGTCGGGGACGCGGTCATGCGCAGGTCATGGGCGGTGGTGGTGTGGTCACCAGCTTACCAGCCGAACTCGTCGGCGAGGTCCTCCGCCCGCTGGCGCGAACCGAGGATCGGTTGCAGTTCGTCGACGAGCTGCTGCCGATAGCGGGGCGCGACGCTGCAGTCGTCCAGCAGGATGTCCTCGCCGGCGCCGCTCCAGACCTCGCCGAAGCAGGCCAGGCTGGCCGCCATCTGCCACAGGTCGTCGAAGCACGGGGCCGGGTCCCAGCCCCTGCCGCCATGCAGGTCGAAGAGTATGCGCCCGCTGCCGGTCTCGAGGATGAACGGGTCGGCGCCCTGGTCGGCCACCACCAGCCAGTCGTCCTGCCAGCCCGACAGGCGCTCGCCGCTGATGCCGTGCCAGCGATAGCCGGCCTGGCGCTGCCAGAGGCGGGCCAGGGACGGCAGGAAAAATGGGTTGCCGGCACTCTCCAGGGTGCAGTCGAGCGGGCCGACCTCGCGGTAGAAACGCTCCAGCTCGGCGGGCAGGGCGATATCGCCCTGCCAGTCGGCGGCGGGTTGCGCCGCGCAAGGCTCGCCAAGCGCCAGCAGGCGTTGGCGAATGCTCGCGGACGCCGGGCTCATCCTCAGGCTCCCCGCTGCCAGAGCGCGTAATGTACGTTGCCGGCTTTCTTTTCCCGGTGCAGCCGCCAGTTTCCGGGCAGGCCGAGGGACGAGGGGACGCTCTCGCTCTCGGTATAGATCCAGGCGTCGGGGTTCAGCCAGCCGCGGGTTTCGAGCAGGCGGCAGGCGTCCTGCAGCAGGTTCTGATGGAACGGCGGGTCGAGGAACACCAGGTCGAAGGCGCTCGGAGCCTGGTTTCCCAGGTAGCGCACGGCATCGCCGAGGACCAGTTGGGCGGTGCCGCACTTGAGCGCGTCGAGGTGGTTGCGCAGGGCCGCCACCGCTTCGCCGTTGGTATCCAGGGCCAGCCCTTCGCGGGCGCCGCGCGACAACGCCTCGAGGAACAGCGCGCCGCTGCCGGCGAAGGGATCGAGCACCCGTGCGCCTTCGACATAGGGTGCCAGCCAGTTGAACAGGGTCTCGCGGACCCGGTCCGGGGTCGGTCGCAGGCCGGGCCCGTCGGGAAAGACGAAACGCCGGCTGCGCCATTCGCCACCGATGATCCGCAGCTGTCCCTGGCCGCCGTGGCGGCCGGGGGCTTTCGCAGTAGGTTTGCTCATCAATGCTCCGGAACGCCGCTGGGTTGCTGGGCCGGCTTGGCGGTGGGTGGCGGCAGGGGTTTCTGCGGCACGCTCGGGCCGGCGCTGACGATGACGAAGGCGTCGGCGTCCAGGTGCTTGGCCATGGCGGTCCTGACCTGTTCGACGCTGAGTCCCTCGACCTGCTTGAGGAAGCTTTCCAGGTAGTCCAGCGGCAGGCCGTAGAAACCGATGGCGCCGAGCTGGCCGACGATGTCGGCGTTGCTCGCGGTGGACAGCGGGAAGCTGCCGGCCAGTTCGCGCTTGGCGTCGTCCAGCTCCTTCTGGGTCGGGCCGTTGGCCAGGTAGTCGCGGACGATGTCCTGGACCAGCTTCAGCGCACCTTCGCTGAGTTCGGCGCGGGTCTGGAAGTTGATCATGAACGGACCGCGTGCCTGCATGGCGGTGAAGCCGGAATAGATGCCGTAGGTCAGGCCGCGCCTTTCTCGCACTTGGTCCATCAGGCGGGTGCCGAAGCCGCCGCCGCCGAGGATCTGGTTGCCCAGGTAGAGCGCCGCGTAGTCGGGATCCTGGCGGTCGATGCCAAGCTGGGCGAGCATCAGGTGGGTCTGCTCGGAGGGGAAGTCGATGTGCGTCAGGCCGGGCTTGGGCGTTTCCGGCTGGGCGGTCTTGGCCAGCGCCGGGCCCTGGGGCAGCGCCTTGGAGACTTCTGCGGCGATCGCTTCGGCCTCCTGCCGCGAGAGGTCGCCGACCAGCGCGATGACCACGTTGCCGGCGGCGTAGGCTTTCTTGTGGAACGCCTGCAATTGTTCGCGGCTGATCGGTGGAATGGACTTTTCGTCGCCGTCGCTGGAGTGCGCGTAGGGATGCTCGCCATAGAGGCGCTTGAACAGCTCCAGCCCGGCCAGCTTGCCGGGGTTCTGCTTCTGGTACTCGAAACCGGCCAGGACCTGGTTCTTGATGCGTGCCAGGGCGTCCTCGGGGAAGGTCGGCTGGCCGATCACCTGTTCGAACAGCTTCAGCGCCTGGGTCCGCTTGTCGGCGTCGGACAGGCTGCGCAGGCCGGCCACCGCCATGTCGCGGTAGGAACCGTTGCTGAACGAGGCGCCGAGGTCCTCGAAGCCGGCGGCGATGGCAGTGGTGTCCTTGCCCGGCACGCCTTCGTTGAGCATGGCGTTGGTCAGCATCGACAGGCCGGGGGTGCCGGCGTCCTGGCTGCTGCCGGCGGCGAAGGTCAGGCGCAGGTCGAACATCGGCAGTTCATGGGCCTCGACGAACAGCACCTTGGCGCCTTCGGCGGTCTTCCATTCCTGGATGTCCAGCTTGCGATGGACCGGCGCCTGCTTGGCGACGTCCTTCAGCGACTGCAACTGGTTTTCCTCGACCGCCGCGGCATGGGCCGCCGCCGGGGTCTGGGTGGGACGCGCGACGAAATAGGCCAGCGCGGCCAGCAACGCAATGACGATCAGGCCGAGCAGGCCATAACGCAGCCCTGTGCGCTCACTCATGACGGGCCTCCTTTTCCTCGGCCTTCACAGGCAGCACTTGCGCCAGGGTCAGGCGCGACGGGGTGAAATAGGTGCGGGCGGCTTTCTGGATATCGTCCGGAGTCACTGCCTTGAGGGCCTCCAGGTCCTGGTCGATCAGCTTCCAGGACAGGCCGACGCTTTCCAGCTGGCCGATGCTGCTGGCCTGGGCGGCGATGGAGTCCTTCTCGTAGACCATCCCGGCGATCATCTGCGCGCGCACGCGCTCGATCTCCGCGGCGCTGGGCGGGTTCTGCTTGAGGTCGTCGAGCTGCTTCCACAGACCGGCCTCGACCTGCTCGAGGGTCTTGCCCTTCTGCACGTTCGGCGTGGCCGAGAGGACGAACAGGCTGTCGCCGCGGTTGAACGCGTCATAGTAGGTGGAGGCGCCGGCGACCAGCTCCTCGCCGCGCTCCAGGCGCGAGGCCAGGCGGGCGCTGTAGCCGCCATCGAGCAGCGCGCCGATCAGGCGCAGGGCGTTGACTTCGCGAGGGTTCTCGCTGCTGCCCAGGCTGGGCACATTGAAGCCCATGATCAGGTTCGGCAGCTGGGTGCGTACGTACAGCTTGAGCCGGCGCTCGCCGGGCTCGGCCAGTTCCAGCGGCTTGCGCGCCGGCGGCAGCTGGCGCCAGGGGATCTCGCCGAAGTAGCGCTTGGCGAGGGTCTTGACCTCGTCGGCGGTGACGTCGCCGACCACTACCAGGGTGGCGTTGTTCGGCGCGTACCAGGATTCGTACCAGTGGCGCAGGTCGTCGATGGTCATGCGCTGCAGGTCGGCCATCCAGCCGATGGTCGGGGTGTGGTAGCCGCTGGCCGGGTAGGCGGCGGCCTTGAAGCGCTCGAAGGCGAGGGCGTTGGGATTGTCGTCGGTGCGCAGGCGGCGCTCCTCCTTGATCACCTCGATCTCGCTCTTGAACTGGTCGGCCGGCAGGCTCAGGTGGGCCATGCGGTCGGCTTCCATCTCCAGCGCCACCGGCAGGCGGTCGCGGGCCAGGACCTGGTAATAGGCGGTGTAGTCGTCGGTGGTGAAGGCGTTCTCTTCCGCACCCAGGTCGCGCAGCACCCGCGAGGCTTCGCCCGGGCCGAGCTTGCGGCTGCCCTTGAACATCATGTGTTCGAGGGCGTGGGACAGGCCGGTGAGCCCGGGTGTCTCGTAGCTGGAGCCGATCCTGTACCAGAGCTGGGAAACCACCACCGGGGCGCGGTGGTCTTCACGCACTATGACCTTCAGGCCGTTGTCGAGGCTGAACTCGTGGGTGGGCTGGGTTTCCGCCGCCTGGGCGAAAAGCGGTAGACAAAGGCTGGCTAGGAGCAGGCCGACGCGGCGGCGAGCTGGGGTTTTCATGGTGATCTGGACCTTTCGTGCCGCCACCGGGGTCTCAGGTCACTGCGGGGCAGGACCCTTAGCCCCGTCGGGCGAGGAGATGCTAGGATACCCATCCGTTTTCCGGGCGGCCACGTCCCGTGCCGCTCCCTTGAGATACAAGCATTCATGTTTGGTTCCAACGACGACAAGAAGGCCCCGCAGGGCGGGGAAAAGAAAGGTCTGTTCGGCTGGTGGCGGAAAAAGCCGCAAGCCGGCGAGCAGCCTGCCGATCAGCCTGTCGAGCCGGTCTCCGAGACAGCGGCCGCCGAGCAGCGCGCGCCCGCCGATGACGTGGCGCAATCCCTGACAGAACAGCCAGGTCGGCAGCAGCCCTCCGCTGCCGAGCCGGCCGAGCCGCCGGCGCCGGTTGCCGAAGCGC
>NZ_SCND01000123.1:0-15213 GCF_005503585.1 Pseudomonas sp. 2VD | reverse complement strand
GAGGTCCGGGCCGAGCGCCGGGGCTACCCCCGCGCCCATGCGCAAGGCGGTGCCGGACGGTGCATCGACCTTGTGCCGGTGATGGGCCTCGATGATCTCGATATCCACTTCGTCGCCCAGCACCCGTGCCGCGGTATCCAGAAGCTTCAGACAAAGGTTCACGCCGACGCTGAAGTTGGCAGCGAAGACGATCGGGATATCCTTCGCCGCCTCGGCCAGCAGCAGCTTCTCGTCGGCGCTGAAGCCGGTGGTGCCGATGACCATCGCCCGGCGCGCCTTGCGGCACTGCTCGATGTTCTTCAGGGTTACGGAGGGATGGGTGAAGTCGATCAGGACGTCGAACTCCTCGCAGACCTTGCCCAGGTCCCCGGACAGCGGCACGCCGATCCGGCCGAGACCGGCCAGCTCGCCGGCGTCCGCCCCCACCAGGGTGCTATCCGGACGATCCACCGCCGCCGTCAGCCCGGCGGCACCGCCGGTCTGCTGAACGGCCTCGATCAGGTTCTTGCCCATGCGCCCGGCGGCGCCCACTACGGCTATACGTCGCATAAAACCACTCCACGCGGAACCCGGACGCGGCGGTCAGGCCGCGCCCATGGCTTTGTTTATAGGTCGTCGAAGAAACGCTTCATGCCTTCGAACCAGCCACTGGCCTTGGGCGAATGCGAGGTGTCGCTCTGCAACGACTTGCGGAACTCCTCGAGCAGCTCGCGCTGGCGCTTGTCCAGGTTCACCGGGGTTTCCACCACCACCTTGCACATCAGGTCGCCGGCGCCGCCGCCGCGCACCGGGGCCACGCCCTTGCCGCGCAGGCGGAACAGCTTGCCGGTCTGGGTGCTTTCCGGAATCTTCAGCTTGACCCGGCCATCCAGGGTCGGCACTTCCAGCTCGCCACCCAGCGCAGCGTCGGCGAAACTGATCGGCACTTCGCAGTACAGATGCTTGCCGTCGCGCTGGAAGATCGGGTGCTCGCGCACATTGACCACCACGTACAGGTCGCCCGCCGGACCACCCATGCTGCCGGCCTCGCCTTCGCCGGTGAGGCGGATGCGGTCGCCGGTGTCGACGCCGGCCGGCACCTTCACCGACAGAGTCTTCTGCTCTTCCACGCGCCCCTGGCCATGGCAGGAGCCACAGGGATCGGAAATCATCTTGCCGGTGCCGTGGCAGCGCGGACAGGTCTGCTGGACCGAGAAGAAGCCCTGCTGCATGCGCACCTGGCCGATACCGCCGCAAGTGGTGCAGGTGACCGGTGTGGTGCCGGGCTTGGCGCCGCTGCCGTTGCAGGTCTTGCAACCGACCAGGGTCGGCACGCGGATGGTGACGGTGGTGCCGCGTACCGCCTCTTCCAGGTCGAGGTCCAGTGTGTAGCGCAGGTCCGCGCCGCGCTGCGCGCCGCCGCGCGAGCCACCGCGGGCGCCGCCGCCACCGAAGAAATCGCTGAACACATCGCCAAAGATGTCGGAGAAGCTCGCCCCGCCGAAACCGGCGCCAGCGCCCCCTCCCATGTTCGGATCGACGCCGGCATGGCCGTACTGGTCGTAGGCCGCCCGCTTGCTGGCATCGGAGAGGACCTCGTAGGCCTCGTTGGCCTCCTTGAACTTGTCCTCGGCTTCCTTGTCGCCAGGATTGCGGTCCGGGTGGTATTTCATCGCCAAGCGACGGTAGGCCTTCTTCAGGTCCGCCTCGCTGGCGCCACGCTCAACCCCCAGAACCTCGTAAAAGTCTCGTTTCGCCATAACCTTTCCGTCTCAATTAAGGACCCTCCAGACACGCCAACGCGGGAGCAGGCTCCCGCGTGGCGGATCATGCGTACCGGCCTGGCCGGCACGCGGGGCAGAAGCAAGCCGGGGCTTACTTGTTGTCCTTGACCTCTTCGAACTCGGCATCCACCACGTCGTCAGCGGCTTTCGCCTGCTCGCCCTGGGGAGCGTCTTCGCCCTGCTGGGCCTGTTCGGCGTACATCTTCTGCGCCAGCGGGGTGGAAGCCTGGGACAGAGCGTTCATCTTGGCCTCGATCTCGGCCTTGTCGTCGCCCTTCACCGCCGCTTCCAGCTCGCCCAGCGCCTTCTCGATGGTCGCCTTGTCCTCGGCGGTGGCCTTGTCGCCCGCCTCGGTGATCATCTTGCGGGTCGCGTGGACCAGCGCGTCGCCCTGGTTGCGAGCGGCAGCCAGTTCCTCGAACTTGCGGTCCTCCTCGGCGTTCGCCTCGGCATCGCGGACCATCTGCTGGATCTCATCCTCGGACAGGCCGGAGGATGCCTTGATCACGATGGACTGCTGCTTGCCGGTGGCCTTGTCCTTCGCCGAGACGTGCAGGATGCCGTTGGCATCGATATCGAAGGTCACCTCGATCTGCGGCACGCCGCGCGGAGCCGGCGGAATGTCGGCCAGGTCGAACTTGCCCAGCGACTTGTTCTGCGCGGCCTGCTTGCGCTCGCCCTGCAGCACGTGGATGGTCACCGCGCCCTGATTGTCGTCGGCGGTGGAGAACACCTGCGACTTCTTGGTCGGGATGGTGGTGTTCTTCTCGATCAGACCGGTCATCACGCCGCCCAGGGTCTCGATGCCGAGGGTCAGCGGAGTCACGTCGAGCAGCAGCACGTCCTTCACGTCGCCGGCCAGGACCGCGCCCTGGATGGCGGCACCGACAGCCACGGCTTCGTCCGGGTTGACGTCCTTGCGCGCTTCCTTGCCGAAGAACTCGGCAACGGTCTTCTGTACCAGCGGCATGCGGGTCTGGCCGCCGACCAGGATCACTTCATGGATATCGGAAACATCCAGGCCGGCATCCTTCAGCGCGGTGCGGCACGGCTCGATGGTGCGCTGCACCAGGTCTTCGACCAGGGACTCCAGCTTGGCGCGGGAAACCTTGACGTTCAGGTGCTTCGGACCGCTCGCGTCGGCAGTCACGTACGGCAGGTTGACGTCGGTCTGCTGGGTCGAGGACAGCTCGATCTTGGCTTTCTCGGCCGCTTCCTTCAGACGCTGCATGGCCAGCGGGTCGCCCTTCAGGTTGATGCCGCTTTCCTTCTTGAACTCGTCGACGAGGTAGTCGATCAGGCGGATGTCGAAGTCTTCGCCGCCGAGGAAGGTGTCGCCGTTGGTGGCCAGCACTTCGAACTGATGCTCGCCGTCGACTTCGGCGATCTCGATCACCGACACGTCGAAGGTACCGCCGCCCAGGTCATAGACGATCACGGTGTGGTCGCCCTTGGCCTTGTCCAGGCCGTAGGCCAGCGCCGCCGCGGTCGGCTCGTTGATGATCCGCTTGACGTCGAGGCCGGCGATGCGGCCGGCGTCCTTGGTGGCCTGGCGCTGGCTGTCGTTGAAGTAAGCCGGAACGGTGATCACCGCTTCGGTGACCGGCTCGCCGAGGTAGTCTTCGGCGGTCTTCTTCATTTTCTTCAGCACTTCGGCGGAAATCTGCGGAGGCGCCATCTTCTGGCCCTTCACTTCCACCCAGGCGTCGCCGTTGTCGGCCTTGACGATGCTGTACGGCACCATCTGGATGTCTTTCTGTACCACGTTCTCTTCGAAGCGACGGCCGATCAGGCGCTTCACCGCATACAGGGTGTTCTGCGGGTTGGTGACCGCCTGGCGCTTGGCCGGCTGGCCCACCAGGGTTTCGCCATCGTTGGTGTAGGCGATGATCGAGGGGGTGGTACGCGCGCCCTCGGCGTTCTCGATGACCTTGACGTTACCGTTCTCCAGGATAGCCACGCAGGAGTTGGTGGTACCCAGGTCGATGCCAATGATTTTGCCCATATTCACTCTCCAGAAACTTTGATTCCGTGCGACCCGCCCGTGGGTCTCGTGCTCGGTTGACTACCCAGATGGGGTCGTCGCGTCGAATTTCAAGCCTGCTCGTCGATGGACGGCGGGGTTTCCGCCGGCGCCTTGCTGACCACCACCATCGCCGGACGCAGCAGGCGGCCGTTGAGCAGGTAGCCTTTCTGGAACACCTTGAGGACACTGCCCGGCTCGGCCGAAGCGCTTTCCTGCATGGCCATCGCCTGGTGCTGCTCGGGGTTGAAAGGCTCGCCTTCCGGGTTCAGCGCCTCCACCTGGTAGCGGCGCAGGGTGTCGTCGAACATCTTCAGGGTCAGTTCCATCCCTTCGCGCATCGGCTTGATCGCCTCGTCGTTGGGATCGGACATCTCCAGGCCGCGCTCGAGGGTGTCGACCACCGCCAGCAGGTCGCCGGCGAATTTCTCCAGCGCGAACTTGTGCGCCTTCTCGACATCCTGCTCCGCACGCCGGCGTACGTTCTGCAGATCCGCGACCATGCGCAGCGCCTGGTCCTGGGCGGCAGCCAACTGCTCCTCCAGTTCCTGCACGCGGGCGGTCAGGTCCTCGGCGGCGCCGGTGGGCTGCTCGGGGGTCTGTTGATCCAGGGTCTGCTGTTCGTCAGCCATGCCACTCTCCTTCAAAAATAAGCTGGCAAATACAAGGCGAACGCATAAGTTCGCAACGTTGCCGGCTATATGGGGACGGCTTTCCACGGTTCAAGGGGCGAGCGGCAATTGCCAGCCGGAAAAAATACTGTATAAATAACCAGACAAAACCCACGGAGCCGCCCGCCATGCTGGTTCACCTGTCCGTTCACAACTACGCCATCGTCGAGCACCTGGATCTCGAACTCGCTACCGGCATGAGCGTGATCACCGGCGAAACCGGCGCGGGCAAGTCGATCATGCTCGACGCCCTCGGCCTTACCCTCGGCGACCGCGCCGACAGCGGCGCGGTACGTCCCGGAGCGGACAAGGCCGACATTCTCGCCAGCTTCGACGTCAGCGCCATCGCCGAGGCCCGCGACTGGCTCGCCGAGCGCGACCTGGAACAGGACGGTCCGTGCATCCTGCGCCGGGTGATCACTGCCGAAGGTCGCTCGCGTGCCTACATCAACGGCACGCCCTGCCCTCTGGGCGACCTGAAGAGCCTGGGCGAACTGCTGATCGACATCCATAGCCAGCACGAGCACCAGTCGCTGCTGAAGAGCGAGACCCACCGGCGCCTGCTCGACGAGTACGCCGGCTGCCAGGAGCTGGCGCGCCAGGTGCAGCTCGCCGCGCAACGCTGGAAGCAGACCAGCCAGGAACTCGAACGCCTGTCGCGTAGCGGCGACGAACAGCGCGCCCGCCACCAGTTGCTCAGTTACCAGCTGGAAGAACTGGAAAACCTGTCCCTCGGCGAAAACGAACTGGAAAGCCTGGAGCAGGAGCAGAAGACCCTGAGCAACGCCGAAAGCCTGCTCGCCGCCTGCCGCCAAGTCGTGGAAATGTGCAGCGAGAGCGATGCCGGCAACGTCCTTTCCGCGCTCAATGCCAGCCTCAGCCGCCTGACCTCGTTCAGCGGCCAGCCCGCCGCCCTCGGCGAAGCGGTCAACCTGTTGTCCAGCGCGCAGATCCAGGTCGAGGAGGCGATCGGCGAACTGAACCGCTTCGTCGACCACTTCGATGCCGATCCCAATCGCCAGCAGCAGGTCGAGGAGCGCCTGGACGTCATTTATTCCCTGGCGCGCAAGCACCGGGTCCAGCCCGCCGAACTGGCCGACCTGCAGCAGCGCCTGTTCGACGAACTGGAGGCGCTGAACGCCGACGACGAAGCGGTCGGACGCCTGGGCGACGAGCTGGCCGCCTACGCCCGGCATTACCAGGAAAAAGCCGACGAACTGAGCAGCCTGCGCCAGGCCGCGGCCGCACCTCTTGCCGCCAGCGTGGAACAGGAGATGCAGCGCCTGGGCATGCCCGGAGGGCGCTTCGCCATCGTCCTGCATCCCGGCGACAGCGCCGAGCCGCAGGCCAACGGACTGGAAAGCGTGGAGTTCCTGGTCAGCGCCAACCCCGGGCAGCCGTTGAAAGGGCTGGCCAAGGTCGCCTCGGGCGGCGAACTGTCGCGGATCAGCCTGGCGATCCAGGTGATCACGGCACAGACCTCGCGCATCCCCACCCTGGTCTTCGACGAAGTCGACGTCGGCATCGGAGGCCCCACCGCCGAAGTGGTCGGACAGTTGCTGCGTCGCCTCGGCGAACGCGGCCAGGTCCTCACCGTGACCCACTTGCCGCAGGTCGCCGCCCAGGGCCACCAGCACCTGTTCGTGCACAAGGAACGCGGCAGCAGCGAAACCCGCACGGCGGTCGCCACCCTGAACAAGGCCCAGCGGATCGAGGAGATCGCCCGCATGCTCGGCGGCGTCGACCTGACCAAGGAATCCCTGGCCCACGCGAAGAAACTGGTCAACCTGGCCGCCCAGAACTGAACGTTCCTTCAATGGAAAATGAAAACGGCGACCCCAGGGTCGCCGTTTTCGCATGGAACCGTTGCGCGACTACTTCTTCTTGCGCACGTAGAGCACCAGATTGTGATCGACCAGCTCGAAGCCGCGCTCGCGGACGATTTCCTTCTGGCGCTTCTCGATTTCCGCATCCATGAACTCGATCACCTCGCCGGTATCGACGCAGACCATGTGGTCGTGGTGGCCGCTATCGGCGAGCTCGAACACGGCATGGCCGCCATCGAAGTTGTGACGCACCACCAGGCCGGCGGCCTCGAACTGGGTCAGCACCCGATAGACGGTTGCCAGGCCCACGTCCTCGCCTGCTTCCATCAGCGCCTTGTACACGTCTTCGGCACTCATGTGGCGTTGCTCGGCCGAGTCGAGCATCTGCAGGATCTTGACCCGCGGCAGGGTCACTTTAAGGCCGGCTTTTCGAAGTTCGCTATTTTCAACCATGTCTGCTTTCTCAGCGCGGGATGTTTCGCAGTATCCCGGAATACGGGTATGATCGGGCTTTTATTTGCCCAGCCAAGATAGTGGAAGTCGCTCACCGATGCAAAACGCCAAGCTCATGCTGACCTGTCTCGCTTTCGCGGGGCTTGCCGCACTCGCCGGTTGCTCGTTTCCTGGCGTCTATAAAATCGACATCCAGCAAGGCAACGTCGTAACGCAGGACATGATAGACCAGTTGCGTCCCGGAATGACCCGACGCCAAGTGCGGTTTATCATGGGCAACCCGCTGATCGTCGATACCTTCCACGCCAATCGTTGGGACTACCTCTACAGCATCCAGCCGGGCGGCGGTCGTCGCCAGCAGGAGCGCGTCAGCCTGTTCTTCAACGACAGCGACCAACTGGCCGGCCTGAACGGCGACTTCATGCCCGGCGTCAGCCGCGACGAAGCGATCCTCGGCAAGGAAGGCAGCACCACCGTCACCCAGCCGGCCGACCAGCAGAAACCGGAAGAGCAGAAAGAAGAGCCGCCGAAACCGGGCTCCACCCTGGAACAACTCCAGCGCGAAGTGGACGAAGCCCAGCCGGTACCGGTTCCGACCCCCGAACCTTTGGACCCCAGCCCGCAATGACGGCTGGCGTTCCACGAAAAAGCCCGGCATTCGCCGGGCTTTTTCATTTCCGCAGGGAACCCCGCGGCTAACCGCCTTCGCGCTCGCTCCGGGCCCGTGCGGCACGCTGCTTGCGCACCTCCTTGGGATCGGCGATCAGCGGGCGGTAGATCTCCACCCGTTCGCCGGCCTCCAGCACCCGCTCCTCCGGGCGAGCCAGGAGCTTGCCGAAGATACCCAGCGGACAACCTTGCACATCCAGCCCTGGAAACGCCTCGTCGATGCCGGAGAGCAGCACGGCCTCGCGTGCGCTGGTACCTGCCGGCACGCTCAGGCGCAGTAACGCCTGTCGCTCCGGCAGCGCGTAGACCACCTCGACGGCGATCTCAGCCATAGAGTTGCTTGGCGCGCTGGCAGAACGCGTCGACCATGGTGTTGGCGGCCTGGGTGAACAGCGGCCCGAGGGTCGCCTTGACCAGCGGCCCGGCGTAATCGAAGGTCAGGTCGAGAGTGATCTTGCAGGCCTTCTCGCCCAGCGCCTTGAACTGCCAGACGCCATGCAGTTCGGTGAACGGTCCGTTTTCCAGGTTCATCTCGATGGAAGCTCCCGGCACCAGCACGTTGCGGGTGGTGAAGCGCTGGCTGAGGCTACCCTTGGCCACGGTCAGCTCGGCGCGCATCAGGCTTTCGCTCTCCTCCAGGACCTGGCTGGCCGAACACCAGGGCAGGAACTCCGGATAGCGCTTCACGTCGTTCACCAGATCGAACAGCGCACGGGCGGGATAAGGCAACAGCGCCGAACGCTGGATATGGGTGCTCATAGAACTCTCACTTCTGCTGTCGAGCGGGCGACTCCTCAAGCATAGCCGGCGGGACGGCGGCATCCGCCACGGCGGCGCGCTGCGCCCGCCGACCGGGGCCAGGGTTCGGCAGAAAAACGCTCAGCACAGCCTGACGCCACTTGAAGACTTTTCTTACAAAACCTTGGCCAGCGGCCAGGAAAAGAGTGGGCATTGTCCGAAATTCACCTCTATCCCTCAAGCGCGACGCCGCCCCATAGCGGTGAAGCCGGCGACTCCCTATAATGCGCCGCCTATGGCTAAGCAGAAGAAACACCCTTCGGGGACCATCGCGCAGAACAAGAAGGCTCTGCACGACTATTTCATCGAACAACGCTTCGAGGCGGGCGTCGCCCTGGCGGGCTGGGAAGTGAAAAGCCTGCGCGCCGGCAAGGCCCAACTGGTCGACAGCTACGTGCTGCTCAAGGATGGCGAGGCCTGGCTGCTCGGCAGCCACATCACGCCCCTGACCACCGCCAGCACGCACGTGATCGCCGACCCGGTGCGCACGCGCAAGCTGCTGCTGCACAAGCGCGAACTGGGCAAGCTGTTCGGCGCCGTGCAACAGAAGGGCTACGCCTGCGTCGCCCTGTCGATGTACTGGAAGAAGCACCTGGTCAAGTGCGAGATCGCCCTGGCCAAGGGCAAGAAGGACTTCGACAAGCGCCACACCGAGAAGGAGCGCGACTCCGATCGGGAGATCCAGCGCGCCATGCGCCACGGCAAGGACGACTGAGCGCCTCCCTGCCCGCGCCTCGCTAGTCCTCCTGCACGCTGCGCCGGCGCTGCGAGCGCTTCATCCTGCGCGCCTCTTCCTGGACCTCCGCCAGGACCTCCTGCACATAGTGGATGTGCTGGTTGGACACCTCCCGGGCCAGCTCCGCCTGACCGCTGATGATCGCGTCGTATAGGCGCTGGTGCTGCTCCATCAGTTGCGCGCGGGTTTCCGTGCGCTGCGCGTACATCCCGCCGATATTGGTCACCACGTTGCGCCGCAACAAGTCGAACAGGCCCTTGATGGTGTGCAGCAGCACGGTGTTGTGGCTGGCCTCGGCGATCGCCAGGTGGAAGCGCGCGTCGGCGGCGCCCTCTTCCGCGCTGACCTGGTCGTTGCGCGCATAGCAGGCCTGGAGCGCCTCGAAGGCCTCGGTCAGGCGCTGGTGATCGAGGGAGGTCGCACGCAGCGCCGCGTAGTAGGCACAGGACCCTTCCAGCGTGTGGCGAAACTCCAGCAGGTCGCGCTGGGCCTCCGGGTTACCCTCCAGCAGGTGCAGCAGCGGATCGCTGAAAGTCGCGCCCAGCGATTCGGTCACATAGTTGCCGCCACCCTGGCGGCTGACCAGCAGCCCCTTCGCCACCAGTTTCTGGATCGCCTCGCGCAGCGACGGCCGGGAAACCCCGAACTGCTCGGCAAGCACGCGCTCGGCGGGCAGCCGCTCGCCGGACTTCAGCGTGCCCTCCAGGATCATCGCCTCCAGTTGCGCAACGATGTCATCCGACAGACGGCGCTGCCTGACCTGACCAAATTCCATATCCCGACACCCTTACCCGAAGTTTCGTCGCAAAGCCTCTGCCATGCGCCCAGCGCGAAAAAGAGAGGAAGCGTACCGAGCCGCTCCCCGCACCACAAGCGAGCCGCCACGAGCCCCGCACGAGCATCCTTAGACAAAAGTCGTAGACGGGCAAATTGACACGCCGAACGCTCGACTCTTAACCTGAGCGCTCGCTTTTGTAAATTGGTCTTACCAATTATGCGAGCTTTGCCAGGTTCGGCTGCCCAGCGCCCTTGCACACACAGGTCTTGGCGCGTGTCCGATCTGGTCACAGGCAAACCCAACAACAATTAGGGAGCCAACCCCATGCAAGCCTGGCAACAACTCTATACCCCCCTGGGCAGTCTCGGCCTGTCGGCCGCCGCGGCCGTCATCCCGATCGTGTTCTTCTTCCTCGCCCTGGCGGTATTCCGCCTCAAGGGCCACATCGCCGGCAGCATCACCCTGGCGCTGGCCATCGCGGTGGCCATCTTCGCCTTCCACATGCCCGCCGACATGGCCTTCGCCGCCGCCGGCTACGGCTTCCTCTACGGTCTCTGGCCGATCGCCTGGATCATCGTCGCGGCGGTCTTCCTCTACAAACTGACGGTGAAGAGCGGCCAGTTCGAGGTGATCCGCAGCTCGGTGCTGTCGATTACCGGCGACCAGCGCCTGCAGGTACTGCTGATCGGCTTCTCCTTCGGGGCCTTCCTCGAAGGCGCCGCCGGTTTCGGCGCGCCGGTGGCGATCACCGCCGCCCTGCTCGTCGGCCTCGGCTTCAATCCGCTCTACGCCGCCGGCCTGTGCCTGATCGCCAACACTGCGCCGGTGGCCTTCGGCGCACTGGGCATCCCGATCATCGTCGCCGGCCAGGTGACCGGCATCGACGCCTTCAAGATCGGCGCCATGACCGGCCGCCAACTGCCGTTCCTGTCGATCCTGGTACCGTTCTGGCTGGTGTTCATGATGGACGGCTGGCGCGGCATCCGCGAAACCTGGCCGGCCGCCATCGTCGCCGGCGGCAGCTTCGCCATCACTCAGTACCTGACGTCCAACTTCATCGGCCCGGAGTTGCCGGACATCACCTCGGCGCTGGTCAGCCTGGTCTCCCTGACCCTGTTCCTCAAGGTCTGGCAACCGCAGGGCGCCAGCGAAGCGCTCGCCGCAAGCGGCGGCGCGGCCGTGGCCGGTGGCGGCTTCGGCGGGCAACGCAGCGTCGAACCGTCCGCCTACAGCTTCGGCGAGATCCTCAAGGCCTGGTCGCCGTTCCTGGTGCTCACCGTACTGGTGACCATCTGGACCCTGAAACCTTTCAAGGCCCTGTTCGCCCCGGGCGGCGAGCTCTACTGGCTGGTGTTCAACTTCGCCATCCCGCACCTCGACCAACTGGTGGTCAAGGGCGCGCCGATCGCCACCAGCGCCACGCCGATCGCCGCGGTATTCAAGTTCGACCCGATCTCCGCCACCGGCACGGCGATCTTCCTCTCGGCGCTGGTATCGATGTTCATCCTGCGCATCGGAGCGAAAATTGGTATTACCACTTTCAAGGAAGTCCTGGTGGAGCTGAAGTGGCCGATCCTGTCCATCGGCATGGTCCTGGCCTTCGCCTTCGTCACCAACTACTCGGGCATGTCCACCACCCTGGCCCTGGTCCTGGCCGGTACCGGCGCGGCGTTCCCGTTCTTCTCGCCGTTCCTCGGCTGGCTGGGGGTATTCCTGACCGGTTCGGATACGTCCTCCAACGCCCTGTTCAGCTCCCTGCAGTCGACCACCGCGCACCAGATCGGAGTCAGCGACACCCTGCTGGTGGCCGCCAATACCAGCGGCGGCGTGACCGGCAAGATGATCTCCCCGCAATCCATCGCCGTGGCCTGTGCCGCGACCGGGATGGTCGGCAAGGAATCCGACCTGTTCCGCTTCACCCTGAAGCACAGCCTGATCTTCGCCGCGCTGGTCGGACTGATCACCCTGGCCCAGGCATACCTATTCACCGGCATGCTGGTGCACTGACCGCGCCCTGATCGGCCGCGCGTCGGCGATACTGCGCAGGAAATGGCCCGGGGGAGACTCGCCTACGATCGTAGGCCCGGCTCCCTTGGCCATTTCCGCCGTGTCCCGCTCCACTGCGCTCGATGCAAAACCTTTCGACACAACGGAAGAGCCCAATGATCATTTCCGCTTCCACCGACTACCGCGCCGCCGCCCAACGCAAGCTGCCGCCGTTCCTCTTCCACTACATCGACGGCGGCGCCTACGCCGAATACACCTTGCGTCGCAACGTCGAAGACCTGTCGGCCATCGCCCTGCGTCAGCGGGTGCTGAAGAACATGTCCGAGCTGAGCCTGGAAACCCGCCTGTTCAACGAGACCCTGGCGATGCCGGTGGCGCTCGCCCCGGTCGGTCTCACCGGCATGTACGCCCGCCGCGGTGAAGTCCAGGCGGCACGCGCGGCGGCGGCGAAGGGCGTGCCCTTCACCCTGTCGACGGTATCGGTGTGCCCGATCGAGGAAGTCGCCCCGGCCATTGACCGGCCGATGTGGTTCCAGCTCTACGTGCTGAAGGACCGCGGCTTCATGCGCAACGCCCTGGAGCGGGCCAAGGCCGCCGGCGTCACCACCCTGGTGTTCACCGTCGACATGCCGGTCCCCGGCGCCCGCTACCGCGACGCCCATTCCGGCATGAGCGGCCCCTACGCCGCGCCGCGCCGCATCCTGCAAGCCATGACCCACCCGGCCTGGGCCTGGGACGTCGGCCTGCTGGGCAAGCCCCACGACCTCGGCAACATTTCCGCCTACCGCGGCAACCCGACCGGACTGGAGGACTACATCGGCTGGCTGGGCGCCAACTTCGACCCGTCGATTTCCTGGAAGGACCTGGAGTGGATCCGCGAGTTCTGGGACGGCCCGATGGTGATCAAGGGCATCCTCGACCCCGAGGATGCCAGGGATGCGGTGAAGTTCGGCGCCGACGGCATCGTCGTCTCCAACCACGGAGGCCGCCAGCTCGATGGCGTGCTGTCCAGCGCCCGCGCGCTGCCGGCGATCGCCGACGCGGTGAAGGGCGAACTGGCGATCCTTGCCGACTCCGGCATCCGCACCGGTCTCGACGTGGTGCGGATGATCGCCCTCGGCGCCGACAGCGTGCTGCTCGGCCGCGCCTTCGTCTACGCCCTGGCCGCCGCCGGCGAGGCCGGGGTGCGCAACCTGCTCGAACTGATCGAAAAGGAAATGCGCGTGGCCATGGTCCTCACCGGGGCCAAGTCGATCGGCGAGATCAGCGCCGACTCGCTGGTCCGCGAACTGGGCGCCTGAGACGCCCGCCAGAAAAGCCTGAAAACGCCCGGGGCGTGACCGTCGTCCCAGGGCCGAGGAAAGCCGATGAGCCTGCCGATTCCCTTTCTCGAGACCGTCGAGCGGCTGATACCGCGCGAACGCCGCTTCGACGACCCGCTGTCGACCCTGGCCTTCGGCACCGACGCCAGCTTCTACCGGTTGATTCCCAAGCTGGTGCTGCGCGTCGAAAGCGAGGACGAGGTCGCCGCGATCCTATCCGTCGCCTACCGCGAGCAGGTCCCGGTGACCTTCCGCGCCGCCGGCACCAGCCTCTCCGGCCAGGCCATCAGCGACTCGGTGCTGCTCGTCCTCGGCGACAACTGGAACGGCCGGGAAATCCGCGCCGACGGCGCGCAGATCCGCCTGCAGCCGGGTGTCATCGGCGCCCAGGCGAACGCCTGGCTGGCGCCGTTCGGCCGCAAGATCGGTCCCGACCCGGCCTCGATCAACGCCTGCAAGATCGGCGGCATCGTCGCCAACAACGCCAGCGGCATGTGCTGCGGCACCGCGCAGAACAGCTACCACACCCTTGCCGGCCTGCGCCTGCTGCTGGCCGACGGCACCCGCCTGGACAGCGAGGACCCGGCCAGCATCGCGGCCTTCCGCGCCAGCCACGGCGAGCTGCTGGAACGGCTCGCCGAACTCGGCCGCGAGACCCGCGCCAACGCCGAACTGGCCGCGAAAATCCGCCACAAGTACCGGCTGAAGAACACCACCGGCCTGTCGCTGAACGCGCTGGTCGACTACGACGAGCCGCTGGACATCCTCACCCACCTGATGGTCGGCTCCGAGGGCACCCTCGGCTTCATCAGCGCGGTGACCTACGACACCGTCCCGGAACACCCGCACAAGGCCTCGGCGCTGCTGGTTTTCCCCACGGTGGAAACCTGCTGCACGGCGGTCGCGGTGCTCAAGCGCCAGCCGGTCTCGGCGGTGGAACTGCTCGATCGGCGCAGCCTGCGCTCAGTGGAGAACATGCAGGGCATGCCGGAATGGGTGAAGAGCCTTTCCGCCGGTGCCTGCGCCCTGCTCATCGAGTCCCGCGCGGCGAGCCGCACGCTGCTGCACGAACAGCTCGGGCGGATCATGGCCTCCATCGCCGAATATCCGCTGGAGAAGCAGGTCGACTTCAGCGAAGACCCGGCGGTCTACAACCAGCTCTGGCGCATCCGCAAGGACACCTTCCCGGCTGTCGGCGCGGTGCGCGAGACCGGCACCACAGTGATCATCGAGGACGTCACCTTCCCCGTCGAACGACTGGCCGAGGGAGTCAACCGCCTGATCGAGCTGTTCGACAAGCACCGCTACGATGAGGCGATCCTCTTCGGCCACGCGCTGGAGGGCAACCTGCACTTCGTCTTCACCCAGGGCTTCGACTCGCCCGAGCAGATCGCCCGCTACTCGGCGTTCATGGACGACGTGGCGCACCTGGTGGCGGTGGAGTACGGCGGCTCGCTGAAGGCCGAGCATGGCACCGGGCGCAACATGGCGCCGTTCGTCGAACTGGAGTGGGGCGAGGACGCCTATCGCTTGATGTGGCAGCTCAAGCGCCTGCTCGACCCGCGCGGCATCCTCAACCCGGGTGTGGTCCTCAGCGACGACCCGCAGAGCCACCTGAAGAACCTCAAGCCGCTGCCGGCCGCCGACGAGATCGTCGACAAGTGCATCGAGTGCGGTTTCTGCGAACCGGTCTGCCCGTCGCGCGGACTGACCCTCACGCCACGCCAGCGCATCGTCCTGTGGCGCGACATCCAGGCGAAGAAGCGCGCCGGCGTCGACACCACGGCGCTGGAGCGCGACTACCGCTACCAGGGCATCGACACCTGCGCCGCCACCGGCCTATGCGCCCAGCGCTGTCCTGTGAACATCAACACCGGCGAGCTGATCCGCAAGCTGCGCGGCGCCGACGCCCGGCACGCCGAAGGCGCCACCTGGCTGGCGCGCAACTTTGCCGGCGCCATGCGTGCTGCGCGCTTCGCCCTGCTCGCTGCCGACGGCGCCCGGCGTCTGCTTGGCGCGCCCCTGCTGGCCAGGGCCAGCCGCGGCCTCAGCCAGGCCAGCGGCGGCCGCGTGCCGCAATGGACGCCGGCGCTGCCGCAGCCGGTACGCTTGGCGCCGCCACCCGCCCCGCTCGACGACGAGCGGCCACGGGTGGTCTATCTCGCCG